>DATHLI010000075.1:0-7224 GCA_035488355.1 bacterium
CCGCAGTCCTCCTCGTCGGCGGCGCGGCCGCCGCGTGGGGATGGCGGGCCGGCGCGGCGGCGCACGGCCACGAGGTCATTGCCCTGCCGGCCCAGCCCGCTCAGGGGATGCCGTTCAACCCGAAGGAATTCATCCCTGTGCCCAATCCGGGCCAGGACCAGGGACCCGGGATGCCCAACCCCGGCGCGGGAAACCAGCAGTGCGACAAGATCTTGTACTTCTTCCAGGGGAAGCTGTACCAGCTCCGCCCCGGGCCGATGCCCCCCGGAGGTGGAAACCCGGAGTTCTATTATATGAACCCCTACGAGGGACCGCAGATCCCAGGATTTCCGATGCCGGGCCCGATGATTCCCGGAATGCCGGGGATGCCGGGACCCGGCTCCCCGGACCAGGGCACGCCGCCGCGGCGCATCTAAGCCGGGCCTGCGTTCGGCCTTCACTTACAGACGGTCGCCGTTAGGAAGAGGGCCTCCACCATACGGTGGGGGCCCTAGCCACATCCCGGTCATTCATGTCCCTCCTCCTTCTTTCCATCCCAACCGGAGGCGGGCCGCTTCCTTGACCTCGGGGTTCACAAGCGACCGGGGCCACTCCCCCTGGATGGCCCGCGCCACCTCCTCCGCCACCCGCCGCTTCAGGGTGAGCGTGGCCTCCTCGCTGTACCAGGCCACGTGCGGAGTCAGCACCGTATTCGGCGCCGTCTGCAGGGGATGGTTCGGCCGGAGCGGCTCCTGCTCGAAGACGTCGATCCCCGCGCCGGCGAGCCGGCCGCCATGCAGGGCCCGCGCCAGCGCCGTCGTATCCACGACGGCCCCTCGGGACGTATTGATCACCACCGCGCTCGGCTTCATCAGCGCCATCTCGGGCGGCCCGAGCAGGTGCCGGGTTTCCGGGTTCAGCGGCGTGTGGAAGGTCACGAAATCCGACTGGCGGAGGAGCGTCTGGTAATCCACCAGCACCGCGCCGCTGTCGCTCGCCGCGGTTCTGCTGATGTAGGGATCAAAGGCCAGGCGGTGGAGCCCGAGGGACCCGGCGTGTTCGGACACGGCCCGCCCGATCCGCCCGAACCCGACGATGCCCAGGGTCAGCCCTTTGAGACGCGGGATCGGCGGGGTGATCTGCGCGCCCTTGAGCCAGCGGCCCTCGCGGAGCGCCGTGTCGTATTGGAGGAGGCGCCGGTGGACGGCGAGCAGCAGCGAGACGGCATGGATCGCCACCTCCTGAGTCCCGTAGTCGGGCACGTTGGCGACGCAGATCCCCGCGCGGGTGGCCGCCGCCACGTCGATGGAGTCGGTGCCCACGCCGTAGTGGGCGATCAGCAGGCACCGCGTCATCGCGCCGATGAGATCGGCGTCGAGCTCGGCGTACTGATTGATCACCGCGTCCGCGCGCTCGAGGGCGGACCTGAGGGTGGCCCGATCCCGGGATTTGAGCACGTCGAGCCGGACGCCCATCGGGCGCAGCACGCGCTCCTCCGGCTCGAGGGACGGAAAGTCGTGGTCGATGATGACGACGGTAAATGCCATGCGGGACGCATTGGCGCCGGGACCACCGCCATCCTCTTGGGGCCCCGGAGCACGCGGCCGACAGGACAGCGCCTCCGTCATCACGTATACTCTATCCGGTGAACGCGGCATGACAGCGCCCAAGCGCATTCAATCCTGGATCGGAGCGCTGCCGTACGCCCTGATCTTCTCGGGCACGGCGCTGCGCGTGATCCCGCATCCTCCGAACTTCGCGCCCATCGGGGCACTGGCGCTGTTTGGCGGCGCAGCGCTCCCGGGGGTGTGGGCCTTCGCGGTGCCGCTGGCGGCCCTCGTCCTCTCCGACGCGGCGCTGGGGTTCTATCAGGGATGGGTCTGGGTCTACGGGAGCTTCGTCCTGATCGTCCTCATCGGCACGGCGCTGAGACAGCGGCGGACGGCGCCCAGGGTCGCAGGCGCGGCGCTGGCGTCATCCGTGGTCTTCTTCAGCGTCACCAACTTCGGCGAGTGGCTCGGGCCGCTCTACCCGCACACGCTGGCGGGGCTGCGGGCCGATTACATCGCCGCCATCCCGTTCTTCCGAAACACGGCTCTGAGCGACCTGCTGTACGCGCTGGCCTTCTTCGGCATCTTCGAGAGCGCCGCGCGCCTCGCCCGGCCGCGCGCCGGGCGCCTGTCGTCCGCGCCTCACCGCACGACGTAGCGGATCCGCAGCGTCACGTAGGCGTCGATCGGGACGCCGTCCCGCGTCGCCGGCGCGAACCGCCACCGCTTCACCGCCTCGGCCGCCGCGCGATCGAGGGCGGCCGATCCCGACGAGGCGATCACGTCGACCCGGCCCACGGTCCCGTCCTCCCGCACCAACGCGCGCACTCCCACGGTGCCTTCCTCGCCATCGACCGCCAGCCCGCCGCCGAGGTCCTGCCGGCGCACCGTCAGGCGGAAGGCCTCCACCGGGTAATCGGTCCCCGCCGACGTGATCACTCTCGGCGGTTCCATACGAGCAACGGTGCCGGGTGGGCCGTCGCCGGATGCGCCCGGGCCGGGGCCGCCGAGAGCGCCGCCCCCAACCGCCGGGTGAGAACCTTCCGCACCCGCTCCGTCCGAATACCCAAGTCCGTCCCCCTGCCCCGCGGCAGAGCCGGCTCCCGCAGAGCCTGCTGCTGGGCCCACCGGCGGAGAGGACGCATCGCCGCTTTCCGATAAAGATCGCTCGGGCAGCGGCAGCGCGACGGGCGCCTCGCTTGATCGACCCGCAGACCCCTGCGATTTTCCGGACAGCAGCGCGCCGCGGTCGGACTGTGAGCGGGGCCGTGCCGGTTGTTCCGGGGGGGGAGAGGGAGCGGATCGGAGGTCCCGCACCCTACGAGGCTTCGGCGGAGGCGGGCTCGCACGAGGCGGCCGATGCTGAGGCGCGGGCGGCGATGCCGGCTCAGACGCAAGAGGTCGCGTGACGCGCGCGGCCGGCAGGGCCCCTTCCTCGTCCGCGCTCGGGCCGGCGATCGGACCCAGGGCTCGTGGGGTTCCGAGGTTCTCGGGAGCGACCGGCGACGGGGGTGCCTGCGGGGCAACGTTCGACGGACCGGCGTTCCGCCAGACGGCCCACCCTGCGGGCGCGGCCAGCGCCGCAGCGATCCCCGCGACCAGCAACCCGCGCCCACGCAGGGGACTCATCTGTTGTGAACCTCTAGAAGGTCTTCGAGAACCCAACGTAAACTGTCCTCCCCGGCTCAGGAAAACCCAGCGACTCCTGATACTGAGCATCCAACAGGTTGTTTACGCCAGCCTGGAGCGCGAACCCATCACCCAATGCCCACGTGGTGGTGAGGCCGATCAGCCAGTAGCCGGGAACCCGCACCGTGTTTTCGGGATCGTCGAACCGGTCCCCCACGTAGCTCACGACCACGGTCACCGCATTCCCGGGAGCCCACTGACGGCTCAGTTCGATGTTGGCCTGCTGTCGGGGCCTGTAAACGAGGTCCTGACCCGTCGCCGCATCGCGCGCAATCTGGGTCGTGAAGTTGACACGCGCGAGCCATCGGTCGCCTAGCCGACCGACGAGTTCGATCGATCCGCCTGCCACAGTAGCGTGCCCGACGTTCATCGGAAAGAAGGGTGGCACGGAGGTCGAAGAGGAGGTGATCAGGTTTGTCGCATCCGTGTCGTATCCCGTCAGAAGCAAGGTGAGGCCGGGGGTGAGCGCGTACTCGAAGCCAAGGTCGTATGACAGCGCAATCTCCGGCTGCAACGCCGGATTCCCACCGAAGGCGGGGGCCACCTCGTCGAAGGTCGGCGCCCGAAAGGTCCTTCCTGCTCCGGCGCGGAGCACCAGGCGCTCGTTGAGCACGGCAATGACGCCGAGGCGCGGGCTGACCTGGCTGCCATACAGTTGGAAATTATCGTTGCGGACCCCCAGGGAAAGGAGCAGCCCGGGGGTGATCTGCCAGTCATCCTCCGTGTAGAATGCCAGGTCGGTGCCCTGGTTGGTGAAGGTGGATGGGGAATTGTCCGCGTGCGCAATGTTTTGCCCCTGGTATTCGGCGCCGAGCGTGAGAAGATTCCCCGGCCACGGGGCGCTGACCAGGACGCCCTGCGCTCCCCAAAGGCTCGCAACGTCGTCCGATTGAAAACTGAACCCCGGGCTGCTGAAGTTGACGTCGTCGTCGAGCACGTACAGCCGGAAGAGGGCCCCAGGGCCTCCGGCCCGTCCGCGGCGCCAGGTGAGGTCCGCGAGCGTCCGTCCCTCGGTCGTGCGGGACAACAGATCCTGGGAGCTGGGGGGAAGGGCCCCGGGGGTCCCGACGTTGTGCCAGAGCCGGTTCAGCGTCAGGGTGACCGCGGCATCCTCGGCGGTTGACCAGCGGAACCTGGCCATGCCGGTGAAATTCGAAAAGTCGGTATCGGGGACAAAGCCGGCGCCGGCGTTCAGGATCCCCTGTAGGAGATAGGTCAGGCCGGCCGCCTGGCCTCCGACCGACAGCTGGTTCCCGGTGAGCCCGAACGAGCCGACCCTGGAGGAGAGCGCGGTCTGCGGCGCGGAGCGGGTGACGATATTGATGACGCCCCCGAGCGCGCCGCTGCCGTAGATCGCCGAAAATGGCCCGCGGAGCACCTCGATGCGTTCCACGTTCTGGATCGGCAGGGTGCTGAGATCCACAGTGGCCTGGTCGGGGCGGTTGAGGGGCACCCCGTCGAGCAGAATGAGCACCTGGGTGGAGGACGACCCCCGGATGCTTACGGACGTGAGCGAGCCCGGGCCGCCGCTGTCCTTGATCCGGACCTCGGGGAGGATCCGGAGGACTTCGGCCACGCTCAGCGCCCCCAGTCTTGCGATCTCCTCAGCGGTGATCACGCTGACGGAGGCGGGCGTCGTGGACGGCAGCTGCGGACGCTTACCCGCCACTTCGACCTCGGGCAGTTCGAAGGTCGGCGGTGTGGGGGCCGCGGGCGGCGCCGGGGGCCCGGGTGGTGCCGGGGCCGCGGGCGACGGCGCGGGGGTGGCAGGCGCGGCCGGAGTCCCAGGCGGCTCGGCGCCTGCCGGTGGGGGCTCGGGGGTTGCGGGGGGCGGCTGGCTGTGGGCGGGGACACCGGCCAGCACGGTAAAGGTCAGGACCAAGAACGGTGCGAGCAGCTTCCAAGACACGGACCGGGCGGAGATCCCGCAGGACAGCCGAGCCATGGGTCCATCCCTCCGTCTGCGGTGCCAGCCCCAAAAAAACCGGCCCCCGAAAGAGGCACGGGGACCACAGCGGCGCTGAACCGCAAGCGTACTTTCCCTTCAGCCGAAGGCCACCGTACGCGATCGGCTGGGCAGGCTTCCTGGCTCCGGATCCTCGCTGCTCCCCGCCTTCCCGGTTATCCCAGTGGCGATCTGGAGAGCAGCTCCCCGTTACAGTGGCGGGACCGCGCCGGCATTGCAGCTCCGCGAGGATCCGCGGGCCGCGCACCGGCTTCCCTTTTACTCCCGGCGAACCGGGAGCACCCAACCGACACGATATGAAGTTTGAATCCGAGTATAGGCGCGGGCGAAGAGAGAGTCAATGGGTTTTTGGGATAGGAGATAAGCCCCCTCCAAACGCCCGTTGCCGTAACGCATTGTTCGCCTGCTGGCGAACATTCCCCGAAGTCGCAATCCGCGAGCTTTCGCTGCCTCACCTGTCCCAGTACAATTGAACTGAGAAAATGCCGAGACACAGGAGGTCCGAAAAACGTGGGACGGCCCTGCACCATCTGTAGGCACACACACCGCGCAGCGATAGACGGGGCGCTTGTAGCGGGATACTCATTCCGGGACATCGCAGCGCAGTCCGGTATTTCCAAGACGGCCCTGCACCGGCACTGGCAGCTCCACCTCGTGGAAACACCTGCTCCACAGCCCTCCGCGCCGTACCGTCCAACCGGGACACCCTCACGTCCCCGTGGGACCTGGGGGTGGTGGGTGGCGGGGATTCTGGGGGTGCTGTTCTTCTTGGGGCGGGCGGGGAATGCGGGGGTCGGGGATATGTAATACGCTGTTTCCAGATCCGCCAGATTAACGTTAAGGTGGCCTGCGAGGAGCCTCTTGGGCGACTAGGAGGGAGGGAATAAAATGAAGGGGCGCTTTCGATTGTTCATTTGCGTCATCTTGACTGCGTCCTTGGTCGGACTGCCAAAACCAGCCAGTGCCATAGATGCCGATCTGGAGGGGCTCCGTACTGTTAGCATTCTAATCGAGGAGCTTGATAAAGGTGCGCAAGACGAGCAGATCACGAAGCAAATGTTGGAAGATCAGGTGGTCGTGGCGATTCGGAGTAAGGCCCCCAAGCTTCGATATGATAGTCACTCGCTTCCATACCTCTACGTGCATCTACAAATCCTCTCTGGTCCCTCCTACGCTGGGTATTTGACTCTAGAACTGACACGGCCAGTAGAAGTGTTAATTGGCACCGATTATCCGGGGCAATCGCCGTCAAAGCGGAAATGGACGGAGGCATCAATATGGAAAGGCGGGTACATCTTCAAGGGACCTCGCGGCACCGCGGCAGAGGATGTGAGATCCGCCCTTGATCGCCTATTGGAAAGTTTCCTGGCTGCGTATTATCGATCGAACCCGTAGAAGCTCCAGATAGTGACGAAACTACATCACTCCCATCCCATAAGCAAAAAGAACCTCCCAGCTCAAGTCGGGGGCAGACCTAACATCCTTCTGATCTTTTGTGGGACCTCCATGAGTTCTGGCGGGATTTCTTGCGGACAGTTTGCCAAGGCGTTTTTGACGATAACGTTGTTAGCTGTCCCTTTTATCCCCAATGCATCAAGCACTTTCTCAAGTCGATCCTTTCCGGCTGTGCCTGGGCGGTCGTCGATGGCCTCTCTGACTCCCTCTAGAGGAACACCTGAGATTTTGTGGAGCGCAGTTGGAATCGGGAGGTATGACTCAATTTCCTTCTGTGACCACACGTGACTTCTATCCCCTGCAAACCCCTGAGCGCTCAGATACGCTTCCTTGGCTGGCGTGTCGCCATTCCCATCCAGCAGAACAAACACGTCAGTTCGAAGTCTGAATCGTTCCAACCCTTCCCTTAGGGCCTTTGCTGAATCCACGATTTCGTGCCAGCCTCCGCCACCGGAAGTGACAGGGAGGACCTTATCTCTCAGGCCAAAGTGCGCCCAAAGAGGATCGAGTGCCTGGTAATCGGCCTTGCCCTCTAGAATGACCAAAACCTGGGGCGCTCTCCCGAGAGCTTGGAGAAGAAGCGCA
>DATHLI010000076.1:0-10984 GCA_035488355.1 bacterium
TCAGCGGCAGCTGCACGGCAACCGCGTAGTGGCCGGCGTCTTGGAGGATCGGGATAACTTTGCTCCAACTCGACCCGTCGGCATCCGCTCCGTGGACCAACACAATGTTCGCAGCCATCTTCTCCCCCTCCTGATCTTTGCGGTCTTGAACTAGTGGTCCAATCGGCGAACGATAAGGGCTATCGATAGGCTACCACTCGGGGGAACGGGTGTCCGTTCACCGAAGTGAAATTAAGGTTGTGCGTGCTTCTTTGGTCCTGATCGTCGTCATGCAATGCGCCCCTCGGTTACCAGAACCACCCCCTTGTTAGCCATGAACCTCGCCGGGTAGACGGATACCGGGAAGGAGTATATTGGGGATCATCCGCCCCATAACTCCTCAGTTGTGTCGTGGGGAGTGTTCAGGGCTGTGAAACTGTTGAAAGAGGAAGGATTCCATCCGGAGTCTCGCCTTAGGGCCGACGCCGCGTGACCCGCCGGCGAGACGCCCTCACGTTACCCCCTCTCGACGCATTTGCGCCGTACCGAACTGGCTCATCAACGCGCCCAGGGCCGAAGAACTCTACAAGTCCGCTTCGGTAGAATAACCAGTCGCGGCCCGACCGGCGCGCAGGGATCTTGCCCTCGCGCGCCATCCTGGATAGATACTGCCGTGATACCCCAACTAGTTGTGCTGCTTCATCCGTGGCATGAACTGTATCGGACTCCTGTTGCCACTGAATGCCTCCCAAATCCAACCCAACATGCCGGAACACCTCATCACCGAGTCCCTTACGAACATTCAAAATCTCCACAACAACGGGACGTCCATCCTTGCCGAGGTCCACATTAATGGTATCGGTAACTTCACGAGTCCGAGCGACCGGCACGTCTCGCAATTCAATCGCCAGGGCGTCCGCTCGTGGATCGTAGGTGATTCTCATTCCTCCCGGCTCCTTTCCGGCCGACAGATAACAGCCTTCACTACGCGCACGCCTGCGTCTACGAACTTTTAACGTCATTTCTAGCGGGCCCGTGGAGTAATACGTCAAGTAAGTAGTTTCACAATAGCAACCAAACGCAACAATGTCAAATCCGGGTGCGCCATAAATAATTCCGTGAAAATGAAGCGCTATAGAGTGATCCGTTCTCCGTCAAAGGGAATCTCTTCTATTTCAAGGAATGACGCCCGATGACAAGGAGAACAATCTATGGCATTCGCTGATTCACAGGGAACACGAATCTACTATGACGACAGAGGGAAGGGCGAGCCGGTCTTCGTGTGTTTGCCCGGTTGGTGTGTGCATCACACAATTTTCGTGCCCTTGGCTGAGCGCTTGAGTGCGCAGCATCGTGTGCTGGCGATGGACTGGCGCGGGCATGGCGAGTCTCAAGCACCTAAACGAGACTTTGGCCATGCTGAGATGGTCGCGGACGTCCTTGCCGTCGTTCAAGCAAGTGGTGCGCAATCCGTGATCCCCATAGCGCAAGCGCATGGGGGGTGGGTGGCCGTAGAGTTGCGTCGGCGGCTGGGCGAGCGTGTGCCAAAGATGATCTTCACCAGTTGGAACCCGATCTCCACCAGTCGGAATCCGCTTGCCGCGCCGTTTCCAGCCGCAATGCAGGCGTTGCAAGATAGCGCCCGTTGGCGGGAGACGGTTGAGCAATTGTTGACCATGTGGTTGCGCGGTGCGCCGGCCTCGGTGAATACGCATATTCGAAATGAGATGGAAAGCCATGGTTTTGAGGATTGGGCACGAGCGGCACGTGAGATTACCTCATTGTATGCACGCGAAGGCGATCCGCTTCAGGCGTTAAGCGAATTGAGTCCTCCGGTGCCTGCGCTTCACGTGTATGCACAACCCCGTGCACCTGAGTACCTCACGACACAAGAGTCATTCGCTCGAGACCATTCCTGGTTCGCCGTACGGCGGTTAGAAGCGGTGAGCCACTTCCCAATGCTCGAAGTACCTGACGAGACCGCCGGTGTGATCAGCGAATGGTCTCAGAGCTGAGCCGGCGTAACTCCACGCGATCACAAGTCCGGACCGAAGCGGAGTCGAGCGACCGAAATTGCCCGTTCGAGAACTTCGTGGTGCCGGGAGGGGGATTTGGTCTTTACCAAACATCGGCGGCGCCGTGGAGGTTACATAGGCTGCAACGACCTTTCACCTCGACGGATCGGCAGTCACTTTCTCTGTTGTCTCCCCGCCTCCGGATGCATTGAAACGTCCGCTGGCGTCCGAGACCGTGTGGGCACCGGAGCAGCGTAAGACACCTCCACTGGCGGCAGCGGTCCGTATGTGCGCGCGGGTCTAGTCGATGGAAGGCTTTCGGAGATTAGAATCCGAAAATCTTGACCCGAACGCCCACCTGGTCCCACCATGTTGCGAGGATATGATATGGCCGTGCTCCGTAGAGCGACCCCCGAGCGACTGAGCGCGTTCTCCGACGGCGTGTTCGCTGTCCTTATTACAGTGCTGGTTTTAGAACTGCGGCCACCTCAGCTTCCCACCTTTAAGGCGCTCCTGTCGCTCTGGCCCACATGGCTAAGCTATGCAGTAAGCTACCTATTCATCGCCATTGTCTGGACCAATCACCACTATCTCATGCGCTATGCTGCCGAGGTCACCCCTCGTCTGTTGTGGTTTAATTTCGCACATCTGTTTTCCATGTCGCTGCTTCCGCTCTCTACCGCTTGGATGGCCGTAAGCGAATTGGCGCCACAACCGGTTGCCTTCTATGCGGCGGTTTTCTTTCTCGTAAACGCGACTTACATATGTTTGATTCGGGAGCTCATTGATATTCATGAGGTCTCATCGACGGTGCGTAGGATCATGCGCTTCCGATCGATCACGACTTTATGCCTTTTCGGGGTGGCTGCGGTTGTAGCGCTGAAATATCCGCTGGTTGGACTCGGAATTTGTATTTGTTGTCTCATAGTTTATCTGAAGCCCGGTCCACCGGAAGCTGGGAGCAGGTCTCTCAGGGATAAAGCGGACGCCACGCCGACCATCCCTTAACCCGATCGTCAGCAGATGTCCATCTGAGAGAGCAGGCAATCAGGTCGGTGTGCCCCGTGGTAGGTGCTCTGATAGTACGCTATTGACGTATACGCTTGCTACGTAGTATCCTACAGGTGACCGTGCTCCGGCAGTCCGGTCTCATCTTCGAGTGGAACGAAGCCAAGAGCGAGAAGAACCTCGCCGAACGTGGCTTCGACTTCGAGTATGCGTGCAGAATCTTTGGTGGCGACACCATTGAGTGGGACGATACCCGCCGCAACTACGGCGAGCGACGTGTGATCGCGATCGGCGAGGTCGACGAGGAAGTCTTTGTCGTCGTGTATACGCTACGCGAACACGTCCGCCGAATCATCTCGGCGCGGCTGGCATCAAGGAGGGAACGAGATGCCTATCACAAGGCGTTCGCAAACCGAGATCCTTAAGAACCGAGGGCGGATAGACGTCAAGCGGGTTCGCTCAGCGACCAACAAGGACATCGCCAGGTGGATCGCCGAGGACCCTGACACGGCGCCTGAACTGCCGCGGGGGGCGAAACTTCGGTTGATCCATAATCCGCCGTTGCCTAACGTAAGAAGTATCCGAAGGAAGTTGGGTCTGACGCAGGCTGAATTTGCCAGACGCTTCGGTCTATCTCGCAGGACTATTGAACAATGGGAACAGGGTCGGGCTGTCCCAGATCGCCCAGCTCGGATTCTGCTTGCGGTGATCGACCGTGAACCTCATGTGGTCGAACAAGCCGTCGTAGGAAACCGAAAGCATTAGACGCTTCTCGGGCCGGTCCATGCCGAGGAGAACCTACCGCCAACCCGGGACTTGGTCGAAGATCGTATTGGTACATGGCTGGTGCCGGGAGGGGGATTTCGTCTTTACCAAACATTGGCGGCGCCCTGGAGGTCGCGTAGATTCGCGCGACACCGATCCGGCCGTGCCCGGTATATCTTACGATATTATGTAGGCATCTAATAGCGCCGCTCTGCAAACGTTTGCAGGTGCTCGCGCAGGACCGACGACTAGCAGGTGAGCTGCTCTTAGACCAGCTCTTAGACCTCGACTACCTTTTCCCATAGGACTGAAGTGATCCACACCAGCGGCGCAAGTGCAATAAGTGACGCGACAGTCGTGGCCAGGATGGGCGTCGCCAGAGTCGCTACGGATTCCTGACCGCATTCGAGCGCGGGCGCCACAACCAGAGTCAACGGATTCAGGCCGCTGAATGCACAGACCCCGATAATTGCCAGTATGAGCGTCAACCTGACCGGCGGGGACCACGACCGGCATCCATGCCACACGGCGACACCAAAGACCCCGAGAGAGCACAACAGCATTGCCGGTGGGAGCAGAAGAGCTCCCTGAAATATACTACACGCGACTGCGGCTACAGCAGCCGGAGTTGGGGGGCTGGCAAGCGTTCGCAGGATCGAAACGATCAGGGCGATCACGACGACACCCGCGGCAAAGATGCCCAGGTGGACCCAAAGAGCCAAGAATCTCGCACCCACAACAATCCTTCCACGGACCGGCAGTGAGAGAAGCAGATGGTTAGTGTCCCAATACCCCTGCTCAGACAAGCCGCTGAGACCCAGCATAATCGCCAATATAGGGAGTTGTCCAAGTGGAAAGAACAACCCCGCCGCTTGTCCAGCCTCGGGTTCGTGCAAAACGGCCAGATTCGGGAGCAGTGTGACAACTTCGGTTATGACGAGGAACGTGAGCATCATCCCGCGTGACCACCCAGCGCGGGATTGGATCCGGAATAGTTCCCAGAGTGGCATCCGTGTGCGAGACGCCGGCGGCAGGGTCCCCACAAATAGAGGTCTCGCAACGGTCGGCACCTCTTCCGCGGCTCGATCCCACACAACGCCGGCAAGTGACAGGAGCAGGCCGAGGGCGATGAGGCTGGGCAGAGGCCCACCGAAGCCAAGTCGTGCCATGAGCACATACCAAGCGACGAGCGTGACGGTCATCCCAACCATCTCCGCAACGCCGGAGACGGCGGTGGCGATAGCCGGTGACAGTCTCCTGATCACAGAGAATGGACGCGAGGGAGCACCCATCAGCAACAAAAGGTAGGCCGCCGTGAGGACAGCCGCTACCGGGAGATGCGACAGTGTGCTTCTGGAGCTCACCGGTCCGGGCAGAGGGGGCGCGGTAACGAACAGCGCGTTGAAGCCGATAACAACCACCAGGTCAATCAAGAGGACTATTGCGATTTGGAACCAGAGCCCCAGAAACATCGCCAGCGCCACGACGTACCCGCGGACGGGTAGCGACAGTAGCAGTGATCGGGTTGAGCCCATGAATGCCACCAGGAGCATAGGGGCCAGGGCGAACATCATGATGGGACTGAAAAAGAGGGGCTCCAGCGGCCGGATGCCAATGTCGGGCCCGAAGGCGTGCGGTAACGCGAAGGCGCCTGACACCTGCAAAACGACGGTGAACAGTGCCACCCATCCAATCGCGGCAGGCTTAGCAGTTGCCGCCAACATGGCGAGGACAGTAACGCGTCGTCCATCTCGGACAAGCTGCGCGATGCTCATGCGAACACCTCGCGGTAGATACCTTCAACTGACTGTCCGCGCTGGGCGCGCAGGTCCTCGGCAACGCCGGAGAGAACGGCCTTGCCTTCGTCGAGGAAGATCACCTCATCGAAAAGCGCTTCGGCCTCGCCGATCTCATGGGTCGCGAGAATGATCGCCTGATTCTCTGTGCGGTACTCCCCAAGGATCGTACTCAGGATGCGATCTCTTGAAACTACATCAACGCCAGCGAGGGGCTCGTCGAGTAGAAGCAATGGGGCCTGGCGAGCCAGTGTGAGGGCGAGTTTGAATCGGGCACGCTGTCCGCGTGAGAGCGCTCCGTAGTTTTGACTACCTGGGACCTTTAGTACGTCGAACAGTCGCGTGGCCCGCTCGTCATCGAAATCCTCGAAGAACGTACCCATGAATGTGATGGCTCGCTGCGGAGTCATCCCCGGGTAGATGTGATCCACTTCAGGTAGGTACGCGACATGTCGCTTGGTCTCCAAACCAGGACGGAAGCCCGTCAACATCACCTGGCCTGCCGTCGGGCGTTGGACGCCCGCAAGAATCTTGATCAACGTAGACTTCCCAGCGCCGTTGGGACCCAGCAGGCCAAGCACACGCCCGGCGTTCAGGCTCAGGTCGATGCCCCGCAGAGCCCATACGTTGCCAAATCGTTTCGTGAGCTGCCGCACCTCGACAGGCGCGGGCATCAGGATTCCTCCTTCCTTCTAACCCTTTCTCCCCGCCTGCTTTCTGCAAGAAACGTCGCGGCCTCATCCAGTGAGAAACCCAGGGCGGCCATGTCTTTGAGATATCGACACGCGGCGGTCGTCGCCAGCCGCTTGGCGACCTGCGTGATAATGTCTTTGCGATCGGTGACAAAGGTCCCAAGCCCACGGCGGATGACGACGAGCCCCAGATGCTCTAATCCCTGGTAAGCTCGCTGGACCGTATTCGGATTCACCACCAGCTTACTCGCCATTTGTCTGACCGGCGGGATGCGATCTCCCGGCCGCAACTCACCGCGCGCCAGATTCCGCTGGATCGCCTCCATAATCTGGAGATAGATCGGGGTGTTCGGATCGAAATCCTTCGGGAACATTCGTCTCTTCCGACAAGTTCTAGTGTCCTAATCCATTCATACACCGCCTCTTCCGGGTGATGCACTGGAGTTCCTGCAAGAGTTGATGGCCTGGGCTTCCCTAATGATGTGTGCTGAACCAGCTCCCCGAGGGGAGCAGAGGAGAGCCCCAGACCATCTCCATCCTGCCCTCACGCTTTGCGGGACGCGGCCTGGCGCTTTGGTTGCGTCGTCCTCGGCGCCCATGTGTACCGCGATGAGGAGCTGTGCGACGGGCCACCGGCCCGGATACCAAGCCCTCCTGCTCGCTCCGAAGGAGAGGCGCTTCGATGCCATTCTAGTAGAGCCCCAGGACCGCCTCTGGCGGAATCAAGGCGAGAAAGGGAATCTTTCGGGGATCCTCGACCTTAACCGTTACTGCACGATTGGTGCCGGGAGGGGGATTTGAACCCCCACGGGTTACCCCACACGCCCCTCAAACGTGCGCGTCTGCCAAGTTCCGCCATCCCGGCACGCGGTAGCGGCCCCGCAACGAACTCGCGCGGGCCGTCGGTGCGACCTCATTATACGGAGCGCCGGAGAAGAGTGTCAATCGCGGGCGTTCAGGGCCGCAGCCGCGTCGTGGGCGTCCGGCCTGGCGTCCGGCCGCGCTTGGCGATGGGCCTGCCGTTGATCTCCCGAAGATCCATGGTCATGTCGATGGGCGGCGCCGCGCTGACGTAGCTGCCCACGCCAAATGCGTCGGCGCCGGCCTCGGACAGCGCCTGAATGCGCTCGGGGGTCAGCCCGCCGGAGACGAAGATCTGAATCTTGCCGTGGCCGGCCAGTGTGAGGCGGGCTCGGACTTCGCGGACAAGGTCCGGCGTCACACTCCCCCGCTCCCGCGGAGTATCCAGGCGGATCGCGGCGAGATCCGACCCAAGCGTCTCGGCGACGCGCAGGGTTTCCACCGCCTCATCGGTGAACGTGTCGACGAGCACCAGCCGGGGAACCCCGGCGGGCATCCGCTCATGGTAGGCGATTGCCGCGCGCACCGTATCGCCCACGATCAGGATGAAGGCGTGCGGCATGGTGCCGACCGGCTCCTGCCCGGCGAGCTTCGCGCCCAGGATGCAGGCCGCCCCGCGCATCCCCCCGACCAACGCCGACCGCTCCAGCACCGGGGCCACCGCCGGATGGACGTGGCGCGCGCCGAAGACGTACGCGGGCTTCTCTCCGGCCGCCGCCACGACATCGCGGGCCGCGGTGGCCCATCCGCTCGGCTGGGCCAGCATGCCGAGGAGCACCGTCTCGAACATCCCGAACCGCGCATAGGGGCCTTCGATGCGCATGATGACTTCGCGCGCCGAGAACCGCTCGCCCTCGGCGAGGCTCTGGATCTTCGCCCCGCTGTCGCGGAGGAGATAGCGAACCTCCTCGACCCCCACGCAAATGCCGTCGCGGCCGGGAAAGATCTCGGCGGCCACCGGGGCATCCGCGAGCCCCAGGGACCTGAGGATCTCGATGGTGCGGACAAAGTAGACATCGGTGGTCAGTCCGGCGAGGATCTCCCGGTGGGATGCGCTGTGCAGGCGATTCTTCGAGTCAACGACATAGCGCCGGACGTCCTCGATCGAGGACAGCGGCGGAAGTTCGCGGGTCACAGAGAGTTAGGGAAAGAGACGGCCGTAGTGAGTGAGGACGAGATACAGGGACGTCGCACCAAACAGGATTGCGAGTGTCGAGGTCACGCGGAGGAGCAGCGTCTCCCTCGGACGCGGCCCGTGGAAGAGCCGGGCACCGCCGCCGCCGATCGAGCCCAGGCCTTCCCCCTTGGGGCCCTGAAGCACGATCACGCCGACCACGGCCACCGCCACCAGGAAATGCAGGATCAGCACCGCGTTCGACACCTGGAACACCTCCGTCGATCGTGCCTTAACAGTACCACAGGCCTCTCGGGCAGCACAAGGTGGAGTACGCGCTCAGCGGCCGGCTTCGGCCGCCGCCCCGACGATGGCGGCGAACGCCCGGGCGTCCAGGCTTGCGCCTCCAACGAGCGCACCATCGATCTCAGGCTGCCCCAAGAACTCCCGGATGTTGTCGGGCTTGACGCTCCCGCCGTACAGGATCCGGATCTCCGGCGCGGCGGGGGCGCTCGAATCCGCCAGCAGCCGCCGGATCAGTCCGGCGACGCGGTTGGCCTCGGTCCCCGTGGCGGTCTGCCCGGTGCCGATCGCCCACACCGGTTCGTAGGCGATCACCAGCCGCGGGAAATCCTGCTGGGCCACGCCCTGCACCGCGGCGCGCACCTGCCGGGCGATGACGCCGTCCGCGTTTCCCGCCTGCCGCTCCTGCAGGCTCTCCCCGACGCAGACGATCGGTACCAGACCGTGGGCAAAGGCCGCGCGCGCCTTCCGTCCCACCGCTTCGTCCGTCTCTCCAAAATAGAGCCGCCGCTCCGAGTGGCCGAGCAGCACGGCGCGGCACCCGACATCGACGAGCATCGGCGCGCTCACCTCTCCGGTGTACGCGCCCTGCGGCTCCCAGTGCATCGTCTGACCGCCGAGCAGATAGGAAGTGCCGGCCAGGGCCTGCCCGACCGCCGCGAGCGCGGTGGCCGGAGGACAGATCACCACGTCCACTCCGCGGAGGTCCCGCAGAGCGGCTTTCATGTCGCCGACCAGCTTGAGGGCCGGCGCCACCGTCATGTGCATCTTCCAGTTGGCGGCGACGAGGGGGGTGCGCACGGCTCAGCGATCCATAAGCACAGCCACACCCGGCAGCACCTTGCCTTCCATAAATTCCAGCGTGGCGCCGCCGCCGGTGCTGATGTGGGTCATCTTGTCCGCGTACCCGAAGTGCTCGACCGCCGAGGCGGTGTCGCCGCCCCCCACGATCGATTCGGCCGGCGACTCCGCCACGGCCCGCGCCACAGCCTGAGTCCCATGCGCGAACGGCGACAGTTCGAACACGCCCATCGGCCCGTTCCAGAGGACGGTGCCGGCCGCCGCGATCGGCGCGGCAAACGCCGCCTCCGTCCGGGGCCCGATATCGAGGCCCATCACGCCGTCGGGAATCGCCCGGGCATCGACCACCCGGACCGCGGCGTCGGCCGACGGCCGCTGGGCCGCGACCACGTCGACCGGGAGCAGCAGGCGGACACCGCGACGCTGGGCATCGGCCATCAACTCGCCCGCCAGATCGAGCTTGTCGACTTCGCAGAGCGACGCGCCGATCTTGCCTCCCGAGGCCCGGAGGAACGTGTAGCACATCCCGCCTCCGATCAACATCGTTTGGGCGAGCCGGAGGAGGTTGCGAATGACCCCGATCTTGTCTTCCACCTTCTTCCCACCGAGGATGGCGACCAACGGCCGGGTCGGCGCTTCGAGCACCTTCCCGAGGTAGGTCAGTTCTCGCTCCATCAAGAGCCCGGCGACCGCGGGGAGCAGCTTCGCCACTCCGACGGTGCTGGCGTGCGCGCGGTGTGCCGTCCCAAAGGCATCGTTCACGTAGACCTCGGCCAGCCGGGCAAGCCCGCGGGCAAACGACGGATCATTGGCTTCCTCTTCGGGATGAAACCGCAGGTTCTCGAGGAGCGCCACATCTCCCCGCCGCATCGCCCCGACCGCCGCCTCGACCTCAGGTCCCACGCAGTCGTCGAGCTTGCGCACCGCCCGGCGGAGGAGCTCCTCGAGCCGGCGGGCGATGGGATCCATCCGAAGGGAAGGCTCCGGTCCCTTCGGCCGGCCCAGGTGGGAGGCCAGGATCACCGCCGCGCCGTGGTCACAGAGGTACTCGATGGTCGGCAGGACCGCCGTGATGCGGTGGTCGTCCGTGATCCGTCCCTGATCGATAGGGACGTTGAAGTCGACTCGGACGAACACGCGCCGGCCGGAGACGTCGATGTCGCGGACGGTCTTCTTGCTCACAACCCTCGGCCGCTCATGTAGGCGACCAGATCCGCCACCCGGCACGAGTACCCCCACTCGTTGTCGTACCAGGACAGCACCTTGACCATGTCGCCCACGATCATCGTGGACAGCGAATCCAACACCCCGCTGTGCGGATCGCCCTTGAAGTCCATGGAGACCAGCGGTGCATCGGTGTACCCGAGGTATCCCTTCAACTCTTCCTCCGAGGCGCGCTTGTACGCGCGGTTGATCTCCTCGGCGGTCGCCGGCTTCTCGAGCGTCACCGTGAGGTCCACCACCGACACCGTGGGAGTGGGCACGCGCATCGCCAGCCCGTTGAGCTTCCCCTTGAGCTCCGGCAGCACCAGGAAGATCGCCTTGGCCGCTCCGGTGGTGGTGGGAATGATGTTGAGCGCGGCCGAGCGGGCGCGCCGCAAATCCGAGTGGACCGTATCGAGGATCACCTGGTCGTTGGTGTAGGAGTGG
>DATHLI010000077.1:0-3358 GCA_035488355.1 bacterium
TCGGCGGGTGACCCTAGGCTGGTCCGGCCTGATGGACGCTGACAAAACCCAGGGGCGACCCTGGGGACAGAAGGCGTCCGGGACGCGCAGTTTCCGAGGCAGTGGGTGGCGCGGTGGGTGCCCCACCGCCGCGCCGCCGCGTGCGGGGTAGTTCCGCCGCTGCCATTTTTCGCCCCCGGAGGACATCGTGAGGGGATTCTGTGCCCGCGCGGCCCTGCGGGGGCGATCGGGAGGCATCCATGTGCGGCATCATGGGGTATATCGGGGAGCGGCCGGCGGTCCCGGTGCTGCTGGACGGGCTGCGGCGGCTGGAGTATCGGGGCTACGATTCCGCCGGGGTCGCGGTGGTCAGCAACGGCGGCATCGAGGTGCGGAAGTCGGCGGGAAAGCTCTCGCAGCTGGTGAAGATCGTCGAGCGCTCGCCGCTCAACGGCGTGGTGGGGATCGGGCATACCCGGTGGGCGACCCACGGCCACCCGTCGGATGAGAACGCCCACCCGCACGCCGACTGCCACGGGCGCGTCGTGGTCATCCACAACGGCATCATCGAGAACTTCCTGCCGCTGAAGGAAGGCCTCCTCGCCCGCGGCCATACGTTCCGCTCGGACACCGACACCGAGGTCCTCGCGCATCTCATCGAGGAAGCGTACCGGGGCGATCTGCCCGCCGCCGTCGAGCAGGCGGTGGCCCAGGCCTCAGGCGCCTACGCCCTCGTCGTGCTCTCGGCGGACGACCCCGACCGAATCGTCGCGGTGCGGCGGATCAGCCCGCTGATCGTCGGGATCGGCCGCGGCGAGATCTTCCTGGCGTCGGACATTCCCGCCCTGCTCCCCCACACCCGCGAGGTCATCATCATCGAGGACGGCGAGGTCGCCGTCCTGACGCGCGGCGGCGCGGCGATCTCTCGCATCGGCGGGGGCCGGGTTGACCGGCGGCCGATGCGGATCACCTGGGAAGCCGGGGCCGCGGAGAAGGACGGGCATGCCCATTTCATGATCAAGGAGATCCACGAGCAGCCGCGGGCGCTGCAGGAGACGATGATGGGGCGGCTGCCCGACGACCGCGAGATCGCCCTCGACGGCGTCGACCTGCCGCCGGAGCTGGTGCGGTCGCTGCGCAAGCTCTGGGTCGTCGCCTGCGGCACCGCGTACTACGCCGGCCTGGTCGGGGTGGCGCTCACCGAGCGGCTGGCCGGGATCCCGGCGGAGGCCGATCTGGCCAGCGAGTTCCGGTACCGGTCCCCGCTCGCCGATGAGCACGCGCTGGCCGTGGCCATCAGCCAGTCCGGGGAAACGGCGGACACGCTCGCCGCCGCGCGCGAGGCGCGCGCGCGGGGAGCCCGGCTCCTCGCGGTGGCGAACGTCGTGGGCAGCACGCTGGCCCGCGAGGCCGATGACGTCCTCTACACCCGCGCCGGGCCGGAGATCGCCGTCTGCTCGACCAAGGCCTTCCTCACGCAGCTCGCCGCGCTGGCCATGCTCGCCGCCTACCTCGGGCGGGCCCGGGGGACGCTTCCCCCCGATCGGGCGTCCGCGCTGATCCGGGGGCTCCGGAGCGTGCCGGCGAAGGCCCAGGCGGTGCTCGGGTTGGAGCCGGCCATCATCGCGCTGGCGAAGCGTTTCCAGAAGATCGACGACGCGTTCTTCATCGGCCGGGGCCTCGACTATCCCGTGGCGATGGAGGGGTCGCTGAAGCTGAAGGAGATCAGCTATATTCATTCGGAGGCGCTGGCCGCGGGCGAGCTCAAGCACGGGACGCTCGCGCTCGTGGTCCCCGGGGTGGTGGTGGTCGCGATCGGCACCCAGCCGGACATCATCCAGAAGACGGCCGCGAACATCCAGGAGGTTCGGGCGCGCAGGGCGGAGGTCGTCGGGATCGCGACCGAGGAGACGGCGGACGCGCTGCGTCCGCACGTTGACGAGCTGCTCGTGGTCCCCGCGGTGGACCCGCTGCTGGCCCCGATCCTCTCCGTCATCCCGCTGCAGCTGCTGGCGTATCACATCGCGCGGCTGCGGGGCCACGACGTGGACCAGCCGCGCAATCTGGCGAAGAGCGTGACCGTGGAATGAGGATCCTCGTGACCGGGGGAGCGGGCTTCATCGGCTCCCATGTGGCGGACGCGTACCTCAAGGCCGGCCACCGCGTCGCGGTGGTCGATGCGCTGGTGAGCGCCGGGGGCAACCGCACGCCGGCGGGCGCGGGATTCTACCCGGTGGATATCCGCAGCCGCGAGCTCGCCGACGTGTTCGGCGAGGAGCGGCCGGAGGTGGTGTCGCACCACGCGGCCCAGGCGAACCTCCGGCGCTCGATCGACGACCCGGCCGGCGATGCGGACGTCAACGTCCTCGGGACCCTCCGGGTGCTCGACCTGGCCGTCCGGCACAAGGCCAGGCAGTTCATCTTCGCGTCGACGGGCGGGGCGCTGTACGGCGAGCCGCGGTCGATCCCGGTGAGCGAAGACGACCCGATTCTCCCGCTCGCCCCGTACGGGTTCCACAAATACCTCGGGGAGCAGTACCTGGGATACTTCCGCCGCGTCCACGGCCTCGAGGCGACGGTGCTCCGGTACGCGAACGTCTACGGCCCGCGCCAGGATCCCTCGACCGAGGCCGGGGTGATCTCCATCTTCGCCGACGCGATGCTCGCCGGCCGCGCGCCGGTGATCTTCGGCGACGGCACGCAGACGCGGGACTTTGTCTACGTGGGCGACGTGGCGGAGGCCAATGTGCGAGTGCTGGGACGGTCGGTCGCCGCTCCGGTGCACATCGCCACCGGTGTGGAGACCTCCGTCAACGACCTGGCGGCCCGGCTGGTCGCGCTGACCGGGACGGCGGTGCGCCCGACCAACGGCCTCGCCATCCCGGGAGAGGTGCACCGGATCGCGCTTGGGATCGAACGGGCGGAGGCGGTCCTGGGATGGTGGCCGCGGACCTCGCTGGAGGAAGGCCTTCGGCGGACTGTCGAATGGTTGAGGAAGAGGAGCGCGTCCGGGTGATCGACAAAGAGCTGCTCGAGATCCTCGCCTGTCCGGCCTGCCGGGCGCCCGTCGAACAGCGCGCCGACCGGATCGTCTGCACAAAGTGCGGCCGCCGCTATCCGATCCGGGACGGCATTCCCGTGATGCTGATCGACGAGGCGGAGCAGCCGGCTCCGTGAGCCGTGCCGCATCCGGCGGTTCCCGAAGGCCGTCGGGCGTGATCCGCGGACTCGGGGTGGACATCATCGAAGTGGACCGCATCCGCCGGGCGGTCTCGCGATGGGGCGAGCCGTTCCTGTACCGCGTCTTCACCGCCGCGGAGCTGGCGCGCGCGGGGATGTCCCCCGACGCCGCTCCGCGGCTGGCCGGGCGCTTCGCCGC
>DATHLI010000078.1:0-10821 GCA_035488355.1 bacterium
AGCGAGTACCCTATCGATATCCCGCTGAAGAAAGACGATCCCTGGACGATTGAGATTTTTTACTCCATGGTCTACTCGCGCGGCGGCCACATGTTCGACAAGGCGGACGCTCCCGTCTTCAACGCGCCGGGCAGCAAGGCCCCCCTCGCGCTGGACTGGCTCCGGGATGCCCTGCGGAACAAGATCCTGGATCCGGCGGTGCTCGAGTCGGCCGAGCCGGATGTCGTGAAAACCATGGGGGCGGGCCAGCATGTGTTCACCGTCCTCGCGAAGTACAACTTGGCCGAGCTGAACGCGGGGCAGCACGAGCAAAAGGGCAACTTCCGGATGGCGTTGATGCCCGGCGACAGTCATTCGACCGTCGGGTTCGTGCGCTTCTACGCGCTCACGAAAGCAGCCGTCACCCGCCATCACGCCGAGGCGGCGGGCAAGTTTCTTGAATATTTCGGCGGCAAGACCGACGGCAGGTATCTGGTGCCTCAGCGGTGGGCGCTGGAAAAGGGCTTGGGGTTCGCCCAGCTGCCCCTCTATGACGACCCGCAGATCAAGGCCGCGATCAACGCCTGGGGCAGCGTCTCCCTGGAGCGGCAGCAGGCGAAGCTGGCGGCGGTCAAGGAGGGTCTCACGCCCTCGTGGGGAACGTGGGATGTCTACGCCCGCGAGCAGATCGGCAACGTCATCGTGGGCAGCGTCTCCTCCCAGCAGGCGATCAAGAACATGGCCGCCAAGTGGTCTGAACTCAAGTAAGCTCACCGCAGGGGGCCGGAGGCGCGAGTCTCCGGCCCTCGCGCGTGTGGTCGGGATGCGCACGCCCCTCAGCCCACGAAGCGCCGTCCCGTGGCGCGCCAAGCGGGCGGGAGCGTCCCCCGCCTACCACGCGCTGACGGTCATCCCGGTGCTCCTCCTCGTGGGGCTCTTCACGCTCTTTCCGCTCGGCTACGCGGCGATCACCAGCACCCGGCGCGTCCTGCTCACGCTGCCGGGCTCGACGCCGTTCATCGGCCTTCGGAATTACGCGCAGGTCCTGCACGACAGTACGACCCACGTCGCGGTCAAGAACACCTTCCTCTTCACCGCGCTCACCGTCCCGAGCGTCATCGTCGTGGGGTTCCTCGTCGCGCTGCTGCTCCATCAACCGATTCGGGGATTTGGGCTCCTGCGGGCCCTCGTGCTGCTCCCCTGGTCGATCCCCCTCGTCTCCGCGGGCATCATCTGGCGGCTGCTGCTCCACGGGGACTTCGGCGCCCTCAACGGGCTCCTCTTGCAGCTGGGCGTGGTCCACAGCTACGTGCCCTGGCTCTCCAGCCCCCGGCTGGCCATACAGGCGGTGGCGCTCGCCCATGTCTGGCGCGAGTTCCCGCTGCCCGCCATTTTGATCCTGGCCGGACTCCAGGTCATCCCCAGGGAAACCGTGGAGGCGGCGACGGTGGAGGGCGCAGGCGCGTGGGCGCGCTTCTGGCACATCCTGCTCCCGTGGCTCAGGGGGCCCCTGCTCATCATCCTCGTGTACGAAACCATGATCTCCGTCAGTGTGTTCGACCTGGTGTATGTGCTGACGGGCGGCGGGCCTGGGTCGGCGACGACCCTCTTCTCCTGGTACACGTACACGTCCACCTTCACCTTCCTCAACTTGGGCCACGGAGCGGCGCTCTCGTTCATCATGGCGGGCGCGTTGGTCGTCTTCATCGCCCTCTACCTGCGGTTGATCCGGGTCGAGGCGCGCTCGGCATGAAACGCGCGGCGGGGATCCGGCAGATCTCTCTCGGAGGGGCGGGGATCCTCCTGGGAGTGTTCATCGTGTTTCCCTTCCTCTGGGCGCTCAGCGCCAGCCTGCAGACCGAGCTGGCCATCTTCCGCCGCCCTCCGTCGTGGGCCCCAGCCCCGGCCACCGTGGCGAACTATCTCTACGTGTTCACGGGACGAATTCCGGAAGGCTACGCCGTCCGAGGCCTGCTGCGCAGCACGATCACGCAGGAAGCGCGGCTGCTGCCGCCGGGCCTGCGGAACTCGCTCGAGGTGGCTCTGGGCGTCATCGTCGTCAACCTCGCGCTCGGTCCTCTGTCCGCCTACACGTTTGCGCGCGAGCGCTTCCCGGGGAAGGAGATCGCGTACTTCTTGATCCTGGGCACCCGCCTGCTGCCCGCCGTCGCGGTGGCCATCCCCATCTATTTGATCGTGAAGCAGGCCGGACTTCTGGACACGAAGCTGGCGCTGACCCTGATCTACAGCGCGTTCACGCTGCCGTTTACGATCTGGGTGCTCACCCTGTACATTCGCTCACTGCCGATCGAGGTGGAGGAGGCCGCGCTGGTCGATGGCTGTACACGGTTCACCGTGCTCCGCCGGGTCGTCATCCCGCTGGCCCGTCCCGGGCTGGCGGCCATCGCGGCCTTCAGCTTCCTATTCAGCTACAGCGAGTTCTTTTTCGCGCTGCTCATGACCTCGAGCATCAATGCGAAGACGACGCCGGTCGTCATCGCGAGCATCTCCGTGAACCCCGACTCCAGCTATACGCTGATCGCCGTCGGGATCGTCTTGTCGATCATCCCTCCGATGCTCCTGGCCCTCCTCTTCCGGCGCTTCATCACCTCGAGCCTGGTCGCCTCGATGGAGCAGGCCTAGGCGGTCTTCCGTCGCGAGAACGGTTCCCTGAGGTTGGAGCGCCGGAGGCGCGGGTTACGGGGTCGCGGTGGGAGACGGGCTGCGGTGCTCGGACGCGGGCGCTGGGGCGGACGCGGGGGCGGGGGCGGAGGCAGGAGCCGCGGCCGGAAACGATCCTCTCGACTCATGCAAGAACACGAACGGGTCCATGGGAACACCCTTCCGCCTGACCTCGAAGAGGAGGTGCGGCCCGGTACTCCATCCCGTGTTGCCGATCCGCCCAAGGATCTGGCCCATATCGACGCCCTCGCCCCGCCACACCAGGATCTGGGAGAGGTGGGAGTAGGACGTTTCGAGTCCCTGCCCGTGATCGATGATGATGATCCGCCCATACCCCCGCAGCCAGCCGACGAATCGCACGATCCCCGCGCGCGCGGAGCGGACCGGCGTGCCGTACTGGCTGGCGATGTCGATGCCGGTATGGAACTCGCGGGTGCCGAAGATCGGATGAATCCGCCACCCGAAGCGCGATGAGATCCGGCCATCCGAGGGTTTGAGCATCGGCGTCGTGCCGGCTTCGGCCACCGCCTGAGGAACCGTGGCGGCGCTCCCGGATGCCGATCCCTGCGTGGGCCTGGCGGCCGTGAATGTGGGGTCGTGCGAGGGCACGGCCAGAATCTGCCCCGGATGCAGGTACTCATCCAACGAGAGGGTGTTGGCATCGGCCAGGGTTTCCACGCGCACGCCGGCGTCCTGGGCAATCGACCAGAGCGACTCCCCCGCCGCCACCACGTGGCTGCCCACCGCCGTCGTATTTTGGGCGGGCGCAGCGGGCGCCGCCGCAGCCGGGGCGGCGGCGGTCCGCGGAGGAACCATGACCACCTGCCCGGGGTGCAGCACATCGTCGAGCGAGATGTGGTTCAGATCCGCCAGGACCCAGATGTTGGTGCCCGCATCTTGCGCAATCGTCCAAAGCGACTCCCCTGACGCGACCGTATGGGGCGTCGGCAGGGCGGCAGGGGCCGCCTGGCCCCCCGCGGATTGCGGACCGGGTTTCTCCGAGAACAGCGCGGGCGAGGCAGTCGCCGGCGCCGCGGACGCCGTGTCCCCAGGGGGACCGGCGGAGCCATTCGCCTTGGGGACTTCGCCTAAGGCAGGGACAGGATCTGCTTTAGCCAGGTCGAGGGGAAGAACCAGCGGAACGCCCGCGAGCGCCAGGGCGAGCAGGATGCCTGCAGCCGCAAGCCGTGCGCGATCCGCCAACTTGGCCTCCTCCGCGATCTCTGGTGGGTTCGGTGGAATGTGTCAACTGAGATGTATGCCAAATGTGTGTGCGGATTAGCCCAGATTGTTCGCCTGGAGGGGAAAACTTCCTGCTATTGGAGTGTCTAGTCGAAGCTGCGACGGAGTGCCTCTGGGCCTATTGCTTTCTTTTACCCAGATTTCACCATTCCTAACCAAACATTGAGGAAAACCGGCAGAAAAGTAGCCGCGGTGGCCCGGCGGTGGAGGCCTGCGGAAGCCGGCCGGCCGGGGGGACGACTGGCCCTTAGGCGTCGTTCTCGCTGTTCTTGATGATCGACCTGAGGAACGCCTGGTTGTTGGGAGTCTTGCGCAGCCGGTCCAGGATCAGCTCGGTCATGGCCACCGTGTCGAGCGTCTCCAGGCTCTTCCTGAGCACCCACACCTTCCGCAGCTCCTCCTCGTTGAGGAGCAGCTCCTCCCGCCGGGTTCCGGACAGCTTGATATCGATGGCGGGGAAGGTCCGGCGCTCCTGCAGCTTCCGGTTGAGGTGCAGTTCCATGTTGCCGGTGCCCTTGAACTCTTCGTAGATCACGTCGTCCATGCGGCTCCCGGTGTCGATCAGCGCGGTGGCGACGATCGTGATGCTCCCGCCCTCCTCGATCTTCCGGGCGGCGCCGAAGAACCGCTTGGGCCGGTGGAGGGCGGCCGGATCCAGTCCTCCCGACAGGGTTCGGCCGCTGGGAGGAATCACCAGGTTGTTCGCGCGGGAGAACCGGGTGAGGCTGTCGAGAAGGACGACGACGTCGCGGGCCCCCTCGACCAGCCGCTTCGCCCGCTCGAGCACGAGGTCGGCGACCTGCACGTGCTCTTCCGGCGGGCGATCGAAGGTGGAGGCCACGACCTCGGCTTCGACCGAACGGCGCATGTCCGTGACCTCTTCGGGGCGCTCATCGAGCAGGAGGACCATCAGATAGGCCTCCTGGTCGTTCTGCACGATGCTCTGCCCGATCTTCTTCAGCAGCGTCGTCTTGCCGGCTTTGGGCGGCGACACGATCATGGCCCGCTGGCCTTTGCCGATCGGGGCAAACAGATCGACGATGCGGACGGTGAGATCGCTCGTGGGGAGCTCCAATTTGAACCGCTCGTGCGGGAAGACCGGGGTCAGCTTCTCGAAGTCGGGCCGGGACCGGGCCTGCTCCGGGTCGAGCCCGTTGACCGCTTCGACGCGAAGCAGGGCGTAGTACTTCTCGTTGTCCTTGGGGGCGCGGACCTGCCCCAGGACCTCGTCCCCCACCCGGAGGCCGAACCGCTTGATCTGCGAGGGCGAGACGTAGATGTCCTCGGGGCCGGGGAGATAGCCGCTCGTGCGTAGAAATCCGTACCCTTCCTGCATGATCTCCAGAATGCCCGAGCGGAACATCAGCCCGCCCTGCTCCGTCTGCACCTGCAGGATCTTCATGATCAGTTCCTGCTTCCGGTAGCGGCGAAAGTTGGGGATGCTGAGGTCTTTGGCGAGCCCCTGGAGCTCCTCAAAACTCTTGGTCTCAAGTTCCGCGATCGCCACGCCGTGCCACCTCCACGCGGTTCTGTGCCGTCACGCTACCGAAGAGCCGGGGATCCCGCCGCAGGTCACCGCCGCGCTCACTGTCCCGCGGCCTCGATATAGCCGGCCCGTCCTCGAGGACCCGTGAGCAGCATCAGGACCTGATCATTGGCCTTGAGATCGCTCGGGGCCACCGCCTTGTCGTTCCGGTACACGGCGACCTGGGGAGTGAGCGCATACGACTGCACCGCCGAGGTCTCGATGCTCACCGTAATGCCCTCGGACCCGATGCTCACGAGCTTCCCCTTCACGTAATTGAACTTGTTGAGCGCGCCCATCACCGTCGCCAGCGCGCCGGCGGCCTCGCCCCGGGTGGTCGGCGCGTTGGGCCGGAACGTCCCGTCCGCCGAGGGGGGGAGGATCTTCTGATCGACGGCGACCGCCACATACCCATGCAGCGTCGCCGGCACGTCCTCCGCGTCTTTGACCGAGAGCGGCACGGAGGTCTTCTGCGTCGCCTCCCCCTGCCGGCCCAGGGCCCGGACCACGAGGGCCGCGAATTCCGCGCGGCTCACCTGCGCGTTGGGGCGGAAGGTGTTGTCCGAAAACGTTGAGAGCAGCCCCTTCTGGAACTGCAGGGCGACCGTGACCATGTTGTCCTTCGCCGGGGAGAGGCCGATGATCTCGTAGGATCCCGCCGGCACGAGGTGGTTGTCCTGATCCTTCTGCAGCCACCGGGTGTTGAAGACGAACGACTTCCCCGGGGCGAGGATCAGGTCGAGGTTCCCCTGCACGAACGTCGTCCCCAACGACCACCGGGCGATCTCCGTGGTCGCGGACTTCACGATGAAGTCGTACTGCTGCGTTGTGGGATACGTGAACTTCACGTCGTCCTTCCCCGTGTTCGTGATCGTCATGGTGAGGTCAACCGGGTCCTCGGTGCCGTACACCGCCTTGTCGGTCGCCAGCTGGTAGAGGAGATCGCCTTTCTTGATCTCCGCCTTCTGCTGCGAGACGGCCCCGGTGTTCAGCAGGGCCGCGATCACCGGCCGCACGTCCTCCGGGACTTCGGCGAGGTCCTTGTAGTTCGGGAGCGTGCCCGAGCCTTTGACATCCAATCCTTTCGCCAGGGCGGTCACCGCCGCCAGTCGGGTGATCGGCTGACCCGGCTTGAACGTCCCGTCGGGGAATCCGGCGAGGACCCCGGCGACGACCACTTTCTCGATCCCCCGCTGGTTCGGGTCCCCCTGGATATCGGAGAACATCGCGGCCGACACCGGTATGACCGCGGCGGTCACCGCCGCGGCCAACGCCAGCGCGGCGGCGGCGTGAGTCAGTCGTATCATCGCAACCCCTCCCGCCAGATGTTCAAATACCCCAAGTCCGGCTTTCGCAGGCGTCTCCCTCCACCCCCCCGGGGCGCGCCAGACCCCCGGCGGCCCCCCACCGCACCCTGCGCGTGCCGACTACTCAACGGGAGAGACAAGACGTCACCAACGAGAGGGAGCGTGGCATGGAGACCGGCTGCTCGCGGGGACGATCCGCCGGCTCAAATGCCTCGCCATCCGGTTGGCGCTGGCGTGGGATGGAGCCGGCATCGGGCATGCGGGGGCATACAGTCAAGAACTTTGGTCGGCGTATTCGCCGCAGGGCCTGTGTCTCCTCCCTATCCCCATCTGGGTCGCGCGTCAATGCGAGGGGCGGGAAACGCTCCGAGAGCTATGCAGGACTTACCGTACTATCTATATATACCATGTTTGCCCGCGCGCCGCAACATCGGGGGCGCCCGCCGCCGGCCCCGGCCCGCCGGCGCCCCGGCGGCGGCCTGCTACATGTGCTCGACGGCCGTCACCCCGATCAGGTCGAGGGTGTTGCGCAGCCCCCGCCGCGCCGCGTCGACCAGGACCAGGCGCGCCGCGGTCAACCGCGCGTCGTCCGTCAGCACCCGGCACTGCGTGTAGAAGACGTGGAAGGCCTCGGCCAGCTCGCGCGCATACGCGCAGAGCCGCTGAGGTTCCCGCCTGGTTCCGGCGGCGTACACCGCCTCGGGGAGCGTGACCACGCGCTTGGCGAGGAGCCATTCCTCCGGAGCCGTCAGCAGGGTCAGGTCGGCCGCCCCGGCCGGCGGCGCGGCGATCCCCGCCCGCTCGGCCTCCCGCAGAATGCTGCAGATCCGGGCGTGCGCGTACTGCACATAGTAGACGGGATTGTCGGCGGACCGGCGCTGCGCGAGCGCGAAGTCGAAATCCATCGGGACCGCCGGGCTCGTCATCGTATAGAAGAACCGCGCGGCGTCGCGCCCCACCGCGTCCACGAGATCCCGCAGCGTGACGAACTCACCGCTGCGCTTGCTCATCCGGACCGCTTCGCCCTCGTTGCGCAACCGGACGTGCTGGTGGATGAGCACCTCGAACGAGGCCGGGTCTTTGCCGAACGCCTGGAGGCCCCCGCGCACGCGGGCGACGTCCCCGATGTGGTCGATCCCCCACACGTCGATGAGGTGGTCAAAACCGCGGGCGTACTTGTCGAGGTGGTAGGGAATATCCGCGGCGAAGTACGTCGGCCGGCCGTCGCTCCTCACGAGCACGCGGTCCTTGTCGTCCCCGAACCGGGTGGCCCGAAACCACAGCGCGCCGTCCTGCTCGTAGAGCAGATCCCGGCGGCGCAGCTCGTCCAGGGCCCGCCCGACCGCGCCGCTCTCGTGCAGCGAGCGTTCGCTGAACCACGTGTCGAAGGTGATGCCGAAGGCCTCGAGGGTCGACCGGATGTCGGCGAGCATGGCTCGGAGGACGATCTCTCCGATCCGGGCCAGCCGCTCCGCCGCGGCCAGACCGGCCAGGGCGGCGCCGTGCGAGGCGGCGATCTGCCGCGCGATCTCGGCGACGTACGCGCCCCGGTACCCGTCCTCGGGAAACGCGGCAGGACGGTCAAGCGCCTCCAGGTACCGGGCCTCGACCGACCGGGCGAGAAGGTCCATCTGGTTCCCGTAGTCGTTCACGTAGTACTCGCGGGAGACCTGGTAGCCGAGCGCCTCCAGGAGCCGGGCGATCGTCTCCCCGACCGCGCCGTTCCGCCCCGACCCCACGGTCAGCGGCCCCGACGGGTTTGCGCTCACGTACTCCACCAGGACTCGCCGGCCCCGGCCGGTATCGGTACGACCGAAGCGGTGGTCCTCCGTGTGCACGCGGCGCAGCCACCGGTGGAGGAACTCCGGCGCCACATTCAAGTTGAGGAACCCCGGACCCGCCAGGTCCGCCCGGCGCAGCGCCGCCGAGGGGACGGGCAGGTGCCGGAGGATCGCCTCGCCCACGGCGCGCGGAGGCCCGCCCACGGTCCGCGCGAGCACCAGCGCCAGGTTGGCCGCGAAGTCCCCGTGCCGGGGATCCCGGGGAGCCTCGATCTCGAAGGGCGGAGGGGGAGCCGCGGTGGGAGGAAGGTCGCCCGCCGCGACGGCGCGGTCCACGGCCTGGGCGATCAGCGCCCGCAGCTCGTGGGTCAGCACGCTCAGAGCCGGATGACACCCACCCGGGAGGGATCCTGAATGTGGATCGCGTCCACGAACCGGATCTGCCGCCCGGACGCGGTCATCACCAGGGAGTGGGTGCGCACGCCTCCTCCAAACAGCCGGACCCCGCGGAAAAGATCTCCGTCGGTGATGCCGGTGGCGGCAAAGACGAGGGACTTGCCGCGAACGAGATCCTCGGTGCGATAGATCCGGTCCGGATCGCTGATCCCCATCTCCTTCGCCTGCTGGCGCTCGCCGTCGTTGCGGTACCAGAACCGCCCCTGGATCTCGCCGCCGAGGCACCGCAGGGCCGCCGCCGTCAGCACGCCTTCGGGCGCTCCGCCGATACCCATCACGGCCTGCACCCCCGGGCCGGAGACCGCGGCGGAAATGGCGGGCGCGACATCGCCGTCGGAGATCAGCTTGATCCGCGCGCCCGCCTTGCGGACCTCCGCGATGAGATCGGCATGGCGCGGCCGGTCGAGGATCACCACGGTGATATCGCTGATCCGGCGGCCCAGCGCCTCAGCCAGCACCCCCAGATTCCGCTCCGCGGGCCACCGCAGATCCACCTTCCCGGCGGCCTGCGGGGGAACGATGAGCTTTTCCATGTAGACATCGGGCGTATGGAGAATCCCACCCTTCTCCGTTACCGCCACGATCGCGATGGCGTTGGGCAAGCCCTTAGCGACGATGTTCGGCCCATCCACCGGGTCGACGGCCACGTCGACGGCGAACCCGTCGCCGCCCCCCACTTCCTCGCCGACGTAAAGCATGGGGGCCTCATCCCGCTCCCCCGCGCCGATGACGATGCGGCCGTGGATCGCCAGTTCGGCCATCGACGACTGCATCGCCCGGACCGCCGCCGCATCGGCCTGCTCGGTATTCCCTTCTCCCATGTGACGGGCCGCGGCAATCGCCGCGGCCTCGGTCACCTTGACGATATCGAGGGCGAGGGTGCGTTCCATGGCCCCCGCCACGGCTAGCGGGGCTCCGCCGGTCGATCGGCCAGGGTCACGGAGAGCGTCTGCGACTTTCCGTCGCGGATGACGGTCAGCCGGATGGTGTCCCCAATCTTCTTGCTGACAACATCGTGGACGAACGTGTTCCAGTTGTCGATCCGGTCCCCGTTCACCGCCGTGATGATGTCGCCGGGCTGGAGGCCCGCGCGCTCGGCCGGAGCCTTCGGCTCGACCTGCCGGACCACAACGCCGTGGTCGGTGCCGAGCTTATAGGATTTGGCCGCCTGCGGGTCCACCTCCCCGCCGTAGATCACCCCCACCCAGGGCCGGATGACACGCCCGTTCGCGATGAGCTGGTCCATTTCCGTGCGGGCGACATCGCTGGGAATCGCAAACCCGATCCCCTGTGCGTTCGGGATGATCGCGGTGTTGATGCCGATCACGCTCCCGGAGCTGTCCACCAGCGCGCCGCCGCTGTTTCCGGGGTTGATCGCCGCGGAGGTCTGGATGAGATTCTCGACGATCAGGTTCGGCAGCTCGATATTGCGGTTGAGCGCGCTGACCACGCCGGTGGTGACGGTGCTGCCGAGCCCAAACGGGTTGCCGATCGCGATCGCCAGCTGGCCGACCTGCAGGCCGCGGCTGTCGCCCAGCCGCGCCGCCGGAAGCGGATCCTTGCTGTCCACCTTGATGACGGCGAGGTCGGCGAGCGGGTCGCGGCCGATCAGCCGGCCGCTGAGCACCTTTCCGCCGGTCAGCGTCACCTTGATGGTGGTCGCGCCCTGAACCACATGGTTATTCGTCAGGATGTAGCCGTCGGGGCGCACGATCACGCCCGAGCCCGCCCCCTGCTGGGGGAAGACCCCGAAGACGGTCTGCACCTGCGACTCCGTATCGATGTTGACGACCGAGGGCCGGACCTGCTTCACGACGTTAATGACCACCGATTCCTCGGCCATCACGCG
>DATHLI010000079.1:0-14662 GCA_035488355.1 bacterium
ACGGTCTCGATGATCACCGTGCCGGCCAGCAGGCTCCCGAACTGCAGCCCAAAGATGGTCACGATCGGGATGAGGGCGTTCGGGAGTCCGTGGTGGAGCACGATGCTCGGCCCGGCCAGCCCCTTCGCGCGGGCGGTCGTCATGTACTCCAGCCGCAGCACCTCGAGCATGCTCGAGCGGGTGAGACGCGCGATGATCGCCGCCGCCCCCAGCCCGAGGGCGACCGCGGGCATGATGAGGTGCGCCGCGCCGCCGCCCCCCGCGGCGGGGAGCCATCCCAGGTGGAGGGAGAACACGAAGATCAGCAGCAGCCCGAGCCAGAACGAGGGCATGGAGACGCCGACGAGGGCCACCGCCGTGGAGCCCAGGTCCCACCAGGAGTTCTGGCGGATCGCCGCCACGATCCCAAGCGTGATCCCGAGCAGCGCGGCAAAGGCGAGCGCGCCCGTGGCGAGCTGCACGGTCGCGGGCAGGACCTCGGTGATCTCCGCCGTCACGGGACGCCGGTCGCGGATCGATTCACCCAGGTTGCCGTGGGCGGCGTCCCAGACGAAGCGGCCGTACTGGCGGTAGAACGGCTCGTCGAGGTGCAGCTGCGCCCGCATCCTCGCGATTTGCTCGGGGTTCGTCTGAAACTCGCTGAGCATCATCTTGACCGGATCGCCGGGGACGAGGAAGAGCATCGCGAAGACGGCGAGGGTGACCCCGGCGACCACCGGGACTGTCGCGAGCAGCCTCGCCGAGATATACCGGGTCACGATCCGCGTCTCGGGGAATCGCGGGCCGGGGCCGGCGCGCGCCGCGCGGTCCGGCCCCCGGCGCCCGGGGCTACTTCTCGATCGACACGTCGCTCAGCACGGGGTAGGCGGAATAGTTAAACCTGGTCCCCTGCACGTTGCCGCGGAGCACCCAGACCGAGAACTCGTCCACTAGGGGCACGCTCACCGCCTGCTCGACAAGGATCCTCTCGAGTCTGAGGTAGATCTCCCGCCGCTTCGCCGGGTCGAACACCCCCTTGCCCTCGGTGATCAGCCTGTCCACCTCGGGGTTGGAGTAGCACGACCAGTTGAAGTTGGTGTGCACGGTGGCCGAGTCGAAGAGCGCGTACAGCCCGTCCCAGTCGGTGGACCGCAGGAACATCACCGGGCCGTTGGTCGCGCAGTGATAGTTGTCTTCGTACCACGGCGGCCTGGCCTGGCTCTTGATCCTGGCGTCGATGCCCAGCTGGAGCAGCTGCCCCTGCAGCAATTCGATCTCCGGGAGGTTCCCCGCGCCGTAGTTGATCGAGTTGATCAGGATCACGAGCGGCTTCCCGTCCTTCATCCGGATGTTGTTTGGCCCCATCTTCCAGCCCGCTTCGTCCAGGAGCTGCGCCGCCTTCTGCGGGTTGTACGGATACGTCGCGCACAGCGAAGGATCGGCGAGCATGGCCTGGGTCAGGGGCGCGCAGGCGGGCTTGCCGAGGCCCTTGTAGACGGACTCGACGAATGCCGCCCGGTTGACGCCGAAGTTCAACGCCTGGCGCACCCTGAGATCGTCGGTCGGCGGGGCGGTGACGTTGAGCATCCAGATCCGCGGCGCTCCCGGGTAGGGGACGCGCTCCACCCGCAGATTCTTGTTGCGCTCGAGCCGGCCGAGCACGGCCGCCGGCGCGTTCAGGGCGTTGATCATCTGGGTCTCCCCGGACTCGATCGTGGCGACCCGGGTTCCCGGCTCGGGGATAATCTTGAACACGATGCGGTCGAGGTACGGCGGCCCCTGGTGGTCGCTCCAGGGGGGCCTGCGATTGTAGCCGGCGTCGCGGGCGATCGTGATGTGATCCTTCTGCGCGTACTCCACGACGACGTAGGGCCCGCTGCCGACCGGCTTCTGGTTGACGGCGTCACCCTGGGTCGGAGTCGTCTTCGGCGAGACCAACGACAGCGTGCCCCCGGCGGCGTAGGACAGAAACGGCGCGTAGGCTCCCTTGAAGTTGACCTGGACCGTATACTCGTCGATCACCTTGGAGCCCGTGTACCCGGTCAATGCGACCAGCGCGCCTCCGGCCTTGAAGTTCGGATCGACGATCCGGTCAAAGTTCCACTTGACCGCCGCCGCGTTGAGCGGCGCGCCGTCGGTGAATTTCACATCCTTCCGCAGGGAGAACGTAAACGATTTTCCGTCCGGGGACACCTTGGTGTCCGTGGCCAGCCAGGGCACGATCTTGCCGTCGGTGCCCTGGAACAGGAGGTTCTCCGTGACGCTGGAGATGATCTGGTAGGTCACCGCCGACGGCGAGGCGTGTGGGTCGATGGTGGGCGGGTCCTGGTCCAACCCGACGGTCAAGGCGCCGCCACGTGTCGCGGCCCCTCCGCCCGAGCCGGCGAGCACGATGACCAGAAGAGCGATTCCCACCCCCCAAGACGCGCGCGGCGTCATTCGCATCTCGCACCCCCCTGACGTGCGTGGCCGGACGCACCGGCAGATTGGGATGATTCGTCGGAAACTCCCGGGCCCCTGGTGGGCGGGGCGGTGGTTGGAACTTGAAGCGCCCGTCTCGCCTGGAGGTCCTCGGGAGGCTTCAACGGAGGGCCTCGGACGGAAAACAAACGGGTTGGGGTCGACGAATCGAAGGAGTCTAGACGTCAAAATGGGAATCGTGACGAAACGGGAACCGGACGAGCCTATGGACAGCACGACGATCGCCGAGCGGTTGCTGGAGTCGGACGAGCCGGCCATCCGGTATTTGACGCGCGTCCTGGTGTTGGGCGAGTCATCGACAAGTCGGGCAGCCAGGCGCGATCGCTTGCTGATCCCGAGTTCGCCGCTCGCCCGCGCGCTGCTGTCGGAGGTGGACGGCGAGGGAGTCATCCCGTTGGACCCGTACAGTAAATGGCGCGGCAGCCATTGGGTGATGGCGTTTCTCTCCGAGCTCGGCTATCCGGCGGGCGACAAGAAGCTCAAGGCCATGGCCGATCGCAACGCACGCTGGGCGCTGAGCAAGAAGGCGCAGATGCTCGAAGGCCGTCCGCGGCGATGCGCGTCGCAGCAATCGTACGCGCTGCTGTACCTGCTGAAGCTCGGCTTCTACGATGAGCGATGCGACGAGCTCGCGGATCGTCTGATCGAATGGCAATGGGACGACGGAGGCTGGAACTGCGACCGCAGGCCGGAGGCCTGTCATTCATCGTTCCACGAATCGCTGCTGCCGGCCCGGGCCCTGTGTCATTACGCCGCGCACACCGGCCGCGCCGATGCGCTGCGTGCGGCGACGAAGGCGGCGAAGATGTTCCTGGACCGTAGGCTCTTTCGGCGCAAGAGCACGGACGCGATCATCGACAAGCGCTTCCTCGAGTTTCACTACCCCTACCACTGGCGCTACAACCTTCTGCACGGCCTGAAGGCGATGGCCGAGGCGTGCCTGGTCGCCGATCGCCGCTGCCGCGAGGCAATAGACGTGCTGAAGAGCAAGCAGTTGCCAGACGGCGGCTTCGCGAGCCCGAAGCGCATCTACAACATGCGTCTGGACCGCCCCGCCCCGCGCTCTCCGGCGGATTTCGGACCGTTCGATGCCAAGAGGAGAAATCCGTTCGTGACGATCGATGCCCTGTACGTGCTGCGGTTAGCGGAAGGAACGAAGTAACACGCGTGCGTGGAACGCTCAGTCGGCGGGGGCGGGCTGCCCCTGCGGGGCGGGGTAGACCACCTCGCGCAGATACCGCGCCGCGTCCTCGGGAGGCACCGTATTGATGTAGAACCCCGAGCCCCACTCGAAGCCGGCCACCTGGGACAGGCGCGGGATGATCTCGATGTGCCAGTGGTAGAAGTGGCCCACCTTCATGTCGTAGGGGGCGGTGTGGATGATGTAATTGTAGGGGGGATCGCTCAGGCACCGGTAGAGCCGGCCGAGCGTCTGCTGCATGGCCTCGGCGAGCGCCGGGATCTGGGCGTCGGTGAGGTTGCCGAAGGCCGCCTCGTGCCGCTTGGGCATCAGCCAGCACTCGAACGGGCACCACGCCGCGAACGGGGCGAACGACATGAACTCCTCGTTCTCCCACACCACCCGGACTCGCGCCGCGACTTCCTGGCGAAGGATGTCGCAGTAGATGCAGCGGCCCTCCCGCGCGAAGAACGATTGGGCGCCCTCGAGTTCCTCCGTCGCCCGCTTTGGGACGATCGGAAGCGCGATGAGCTGGGTGTGCGGATGCGTGAGGGACGCGCCGGCGGACCGCCCGTGGTTGCGGAACAGCAGCAGATACTTGAAGCGCTCATCCCGATCCAGGTCGCGGTACCGCTCCCGGTACATCCACACCGCCGTCGCCATCTGCCCCGGGGGCAGGGTGGCCGGGTGGAGGGTGTGGCGCGGAGTCTCGATGATGACTTCATGGGCGCCGACGCCGCCCATCGTCTCGAAGAGTCCATCGTGCACCGCCGCCGTCGACCCCTCGATGCGCAGGGCGGGGTACTTGTTGGGGACGACGCGCACTTCCCAGCCCGGCGTGTTGGGCAGGCTGCCGGGACGCCGGACGGCCGCGATCTCGGGCGGCGTCCGGGACTCCTGGCCCTCGCAGAACGGGCAGGAGGCGGAGTGATTCGGCAGCGGATCCCCCGGCGGAAAGTCCGTCGGCCGGGCCGCCCGCTCGGTGGCGACGATCACCCACCGGCGGGTGATGGGATCCTTCCGCAGTTCAGGCACCGAACCACGTCCTTTCACAACCGCTGCGTGCAGTTTGCTTTACTCTGGTATGGAGTCCCCGCAGGGGGCAACTTCTGTTTCGCCTGTTCATACGTGCACGTTTTGGCGGGATCTTAGACACGGCGCGCCCCCTGACTGTGCGCTCGAATCACCCGGCGGTAGGCGTCGATGTACCGCGCCGCGGACCTCTTCCACGAGAAGTCCTGGCGCATGCCGGTGGATTGGAGCCGCCGCCATGTGGCCGGTTGCTGAAACGCCGTGAGCGCGCGCGTCACCGCCCCGACCAGCGCCTCGGGGGTGTAGGGCTCGAAGACAAACCCGTTGGCCGTGCCGCGGTCGATCGCTTCCGGGGTGGCGTCGACGATCGTGTCCGCCAGCCCCCCGGTCTTCCGCACGATCGGAAGGGTTCCGAACCGGAGGCTGTAGAGCTGGTTGAGCCCGGACGGCTCGTAGCGCGAGGGCATCAGGAACATGTCGGCTCCGGCTTCGATCCGGTGGGCGAGCGCGTCGTCGAATCCCAGCGTGACCGACGCGCGCCCTTGCTGGCGCGCGCCGATCTCCCGGAAGAGCGTGTGATAGGCCGGGTCGCCACTCCCCAGCAGCGCAAACTGAGCGCCGCGCCCCAGGATCGACTCAATCGTGGGGGCGACCAGGTCGAGCCCTTTCTGGTCGGCGAGCCGGGTGATCATCCCGATGAGCGGGGTCCGGGGGGCCACGGTGAGCCCCAGGGAGCGCTGGAGCTGCTCCTTGCAGATGAGTTTGCCGGCGAGATCGTCGGGGGTGTAGCGGGCGGGGATCAGCGGGTCATTGGATGGATCCCAGGCGCTGTAGTCGACGCCGTTGAGGATCCCCACCAGCGCGTCCGCGCGCTCGCGCAGCACACCCTCCAGGCCGCAGCCGAACTCCGCGGTCTGGATCTCGCGCGCGTACTGTTCGCTCACTGTGCTGAGGAGGTCGGCGTAGACGAGGCCGCCCTTGAGGAAGTTGATCTTCCCGTAGAACTCGATGCCGCGCGGGGTGAACAGGTTATGCCCCAGGCCCGTCAACGGTAGGCGGTCCGGCGGAAACAGCCCCTGGTAGGCCAGGTTGTGCACGGTGAACAGGGTCCCGGCCTCCGCCAGCACGCGGTCGCGCGGTTCGACGCGAAGCCACACGGGCAGGAGACCTGTCTGCCAGTCCTGGCAGTGCACGACCTGGGGCGCCCAGTCGAGGTGGCGGAGGAGGGCCAGCGCCCCGCGGCCGAAGACGGTGAAGCGCTCGAGGTTGTCGGGGTAGTCGCGGCCGCCTTCGCCGTACAGGCCCTGCCGCCCGAAGTAGTGGTCACTCGCGACCAGATAGGTGGGGACGGGGCTGTCCGGCAGGCGGCTTTCGTAGAACTGCACGTTCACGCGGTCGGCCCCCAGGGGAGCCTCCGCCTGGCCGATGCTGCGAAATCCAAATTTGCCGCGGTCGATCGTCCCGTATCCGGGCAGAACGAGCCGGACGTCGCACCCCATCTCCGCCAGCGCCCTGGGGAGCGCCCCACAGACATCGGCGAGCCCGCCCGTCTTGGCGAACGGCACCGCCTCTGAGGTGCACACGTAGACCCGGAGGAGATCGGTCACCTGGGGATGGTGATGGCGCGGTCCTCTCCCCGCAAAGCCTGCCCGGTCTCGATCTCCACGTGGGCGGGAGTTCGCCGCCTCCGAAACCCGGTCCTCCCGTGTCCCCTGCGGGGACTCCAAACCAGAGTGGAGCCAACGGCAAGCAGAGGTTGCCCCCTGCGGGGACTCCATACCAGAGTGGGGCAAACAGCATGCAGAGGTTGAAGGAGGTCATCTCCCGCTGCCGGAACATACGGGGCAGTCTCTCGAGACGGTCACCCCGTGGCGAGTGGTCCGCGTTGTGCCGCCTGTCGAGAGCGGTCTTTCAGGTGAACAAAGGAGGGATGGACGTGCAGCGATTCGTGCGGGCGCTGTCCGCCGTGCTGCTGGCCCCTGCGCTGCTGTTGGGCGTTGCGGCCGTCGGCCGGCCGCCGGGCGCGCAGGGCGCGTATTCTTCGGCATCCGAGATCAAAATCGGAGCGGTCCTGCCGCTCACCGGGCCGTTCGTCGCCTCGGGCACCTACTTCAAGCAGGGCTACACCATGGCGATCGACGAGGTCAACAAGGCCGGGGGCCTGGATGTTGCGGGACAGAAGTACACGATCAGCCTGACGATTCTCGACGACGGGAGCGATGCCACCCGCTCGCGCAGCCTCGTCGAGAAACTCGTCACCGATCAGCACGTGAACTTCCTCCTCGGCGGGTACGACACGTCCCTCGTCGAGGCACAGGAGGTCGTGCCCGATCAGTACAAGATCCCCTACGTCGAGGGCGGCGGCGCCGCGTCGGAGATCTTCAAGCGCGGGTACAAGTACGTCTTCGGCACCCTGGCCAGCATCTACAACATGGGCCGATTCACCATGGGCTTCATCGCCGCGCAGCAGGCGGCCGGCAAGCTGCCGAAGCCGCTCACCATCGCATTGGTCTGGGAGAACACGGATCACGGGAAGGATTACGAAACGGCCGTGCTCGAAGAGGCGCAGCAGCACCCCGACCTGTTCAAGGTCGTGCTCAACCAGGCATTCCAGCTCAACGGCAGCGACTTCAGTCCGCTCCTCCAGCAGGTCAAGGCCTCGAACGCGCAGGCGTTCCTCTCCGACGCCCATCTGCCGGATTTCATCACGATGCACCGCCAGTATCTGCAGGCGGGTCTCTACCATCAGTTCATTTCCTACGGCGGCCGCGGCCCGGATCAGAAGGGCCGGCAGGCGCTCGGGCCGGGAGCCGATTACCTGGTCGCCGCGGTGTGGTGGACGCCCGCGTTGAAGGACCCGGCGTCCCAGCTCTTTGCCCAGAAGTACACGCAGCAGTACCATCAGGTCCCGGACTGGTTCCAGGCGCTTTCGTACGATACCGCGCGGGTGCTCCTCCTGGGGATCAGAGAGGCCAAGAGTCTCAACGGTCCAGTCGTTCGGGACACGCTTTCGAAGCTCATCATGCGGAACTCGCTGCTGCCCGGAGGGGTGATCAGGTTCGCTCCGGATGGACAGATCGTGGCCCCGTACGTGATGGTTCAGAACACGCCCGGCAACACGGTGCGCATCATCTGGCCCCAGAAATTGCCGGAGTCTCGGGACCCGATCCTGCCCCTGCCGCACGCGCAGTAGCGCGGCCCGGCGCCAGGCAAGAAAGCAGCGGGGGTGTTCTCGGCCGACAACCTGATCTCGGTGGGCATCGCCGCCCTGTTGACCGCGGGGCTGTACGCGATCATGTCGTACGGCCTCGCGATCATCTACGGGGTCATGAAGGTTATCAATCTCAGCCACGCCGGGTTCCTGATGCTGGGAGCGTTCATGACCCTCGTCTACTTCCAGCGCTGGCATCTCGACCCGGTGCTGGGCGCGTTCGTCAACCTGCCCGTCTTCTTCGCGGCCGGCTGGATCGTCCACCGCCTGCTGGTCCGGCGCGTCATGACGGCGCTGCCGATCGCCTCGCTGCTCCTGCTGTTCGGCCTGTGGCTCGTGCTCCAAAACCTCGCACTGGCGGTCTGGGGCGGTGAGGACCAGTCGATCATTACGGCCTATACCTACAGGGCCCTGTCGGTGTTCGGGTTCCGGATCCCCGTGACGCGCCTGATCGTGTTCGGCGTGGCCCTCGCGGTGCTCGGCATCCTCCACTTCGCGCTGGGACACACCTACCTCGGTAAGGCGCTCCGTGCCACCGTGCAGGACCCGGTGGCCGGGCTGCTCGTGGGGATCGACACCGAGCAGATCAACGCGATGGCCTTCGGGCTCGGCACGGGATTCGCCGGGTTTGCCGGGAGCCTGCTCACGCTGCTCTTCAGCTTCAACCCGGATTTCGGCGGCACGTTCCAGCTCAAGAGCTTCACGATCATTGTGCTGGGCGGCCTGGAGAATCTCGCCGGGGTGACGGTGGGGGCGGCGATCCTGGCGTTCGCGGAGTCCTATGCCGTGCTGTTCATGCGGGCGAGCCTGCAGAACGTGATCGCCTATGCCCTCCTCGTCGTCGCGCTGATCGTGATGCCGGGCGGGGTCGCCCAGCTCATGGGCCGGCGCCGGGCCTGACGCGTCCGCCCCAATGCCCGCCGCCCGCGCCTCCCTGCCCTCCGCCGTTGGGCTCGCCGTGCTCCTCGCCCTGGTCCCGTTCCTCGCCCCCGGGAACATCACACTGCTCAATCTCGGCTTCCTGACGTTTCTGTATGTGGCGCAGGGCGTTGCCTGGAACATCCTCGGCGGATTCGCCGGCTACGTCTCCTTCGGGTATGCCGCATTCTACGGCCTCGGCGCCTACACGACCGCGCTGCTCTGGCTCGCCGGCTGGCCGCCCCTCCTGACCTACCCCGCGGCAGGCCTGGCCGCCGCCGCGTTCTCGCTGATCGTGGGGGTGCCCACGCTCCGCCTCACCGGACCCTACTTCTCGATCGCCACGATCGGCGTCGGGGAGGCGATGCGGATCCTTATGCTCAACCTGGACCGGATCACCGGCGGGGCGTCCGGGTTGAACCTCCCGACAGCGGTCCCTTCGAAGGCGTGGTTCTATCTCTGGGCGCTCGTGATTGCGGCCGCGGCGTTCGCCGTCGCCGCGGTGGTCCGCGGGTCGCCGTTCGGCCTGGGGCTGCAGGCCCTGCGGATGGACCTGGAGGCTGCGGAAGGGCTCGGCGTCCGGACCGCGCTGTTCAAGAACCTCGCCCACACGCTGAGCGCGTTCATCGTGGGGGCCTGCGGCGGGCTGTATGCGACCTACCTCCAGTTCGTGCACCCCGATACCGTCTTCAGCTTCACCCAGAGCATCAGCCTCGTGCTGATCACGCTCATCGGCGGCATCGGCACCCTGTGGGGGCCGGTGCTGGGAGCGGCGGTCTTCTACGCGGTCCAGGACTACCTGCAGACGAGCTATCCCACCTTCCACCTGCTCGTCTACGGGGTGCTGCTGATCCTGATCCTGCTGTTCGAGCCCAGGGGGTTGGTCGGACTGGCCGGCCGGCTGTGGCGGGCGCCGGCGGCTGCGGCGGGACGAGGTCAGGCCGGCGCCGGCGCGGGGCGGGCCGGATGAAGCCCGCGCTCGTCCTCACCGGGGTGACGAAGCGCTTCGGCGGGCTGCAGGCCGTGCAGGACATTACCGCTGAGATCGCGTCCGGCCAGATCACGGGATTGATCGGCCCGAACGGGGCGGGGAAGACCACGATCTTCCGGATCATCAGCGGCGTGATGCGTCCGACGGCCGGCCATGTCGTGTTCGGGGACCGGGAGATCACCGGGTGGAGCCCTCACGCCGTCTGCCGGTTGGGCCTCTGCCTCACCCATCAGATCGTCCGCCCGTTCCCGGACCTCACGGTCCTGGAAAACCTGCTGGTGTCCGCGTCGTTCGGGAGCGGCGGCCGCCTGCGGCATCCCGTCGGGGCGGAGGCCGAGGCCGTGCTGGAGTTCACGGGGCTGCTCGCCCGGCGCAACGTCCCGGCATCCGTCCTGACCCTTGCGGAGCGCAAGCGCCTGGAGATCGCGCGGGCCCTGGCGACCCGTCCGAGCGTGCTCCTCCTGGACGAGGTGCTCGCCGGGCTCAACCCGGCCGAGAGCCAGCGCGCGGTGGAGCTGGTCCGGCAGGTCAAAGCCCGCGGCGTGACGATCTTTATGATCGAGCACGTGATGCGCGCGGTGATGGCGCTGTCCGACCGGGTCCTGGTAATCAATCACGGCCGGCTCATCGCCGATGGGCCGCCGGCGCACGTGGCCAACCTCCCTCAGGTGATCGAAGCCTACCTCGGGCAGCGGCTGGAAGGGTAGCCGGTGGGCGCGCTGCTCGAGGTTGCCTCGATCGTCGCCGCCTACGGGCAGGTCCGCGCTCTCTGGGACGTGTCGCTGGCCGTGGGCGAAGGCGAAGTCGTCAGCCTGCTCGGGGCCAACGGCGCCGGGAAGACCACCACGATGCGGGTTCTCTCCGGCCTGCTCCGGCCTCAGGCGGGCACGGTGACCTTCGCAGGGGAGATGATCCACCGCCTCCCGGCGCCGCGCATCGTGGAGGCGGGCCTGGTCCAGATCCCCGAGGGCCGGCGGCTGTGGCCGCGGATGACCGTGCTCGAGAACCTCGAGTTGGGCGCGTACGTCCCGGCGCTGCGCGCGCGGAGGCAGGAGACCCTCGACTGGGTCCTCTCCCTGTTCCCGCGCCTGGGCGAGCGGCGGACCCAGCTGGCCGGCACCCTTTCGGGCGGAGAACAGCAGATGCTGGCGATCGGCCGCGGGTTGATGAGCCGGCCGCGCCTCCTGATGCTGGACGAGCCGTCGCTGGGGCTGGCGCCGATCCTCGTCCGCGAGGTCTTCAACATCATCAAGCAGATCAACGCCCGCGGCGTCACCGTCCTGCTGGTCGAGCAGAATGTCCGGCAGGCCCTCGAGATCGCCCACCGGGGCTACGTGCTGGAGACCGGCCGGATCGTGCGGTCCGGATCGGCGCCGGACCTGCTCGACGATCCTGAGATCAAGCGCGCGTATCTGGGCCTGTAGGACCGCCGGCCCGGGGAGCCTCCCCGCACAGGATCAACATCAGGTCGTTGACGTTGGTGTTCGTCGGCCCGATCCGGATGAGATCGCCGACCGCATCGAGCAGCGGATAGGCGTCGTTCTCCGCGAGGTGGCGCGCCGGATCGAAGCCCCGCGCGCACGCCCGGGCCAGCGTGGTGCCGTCGGCGACCGCCCCCGCCGCGTCTGTCGGGCCGTCGGTGCCGTCCGTCGCGAAGCTGACAAGCAGGGTGCCCGGCAGTCCGGCCATCGGGCGCGCCGCGCCGAGCGCGACCTCCTGATTGCGGCCGCCGCGGCCGTTGCCCGTGACCGTCACCGTTGTCTCGCCTCCGGCGACGATGCAGGCGGGCCGCGCCACGGGATGGCCGGTCGTCGCCGCCTCCCGGGCGATCCCGGCGAGGGTGCGGCCGACTTCGCGGGCCTCGCCTTCTATATAGGTAGAAAGCAACAGCGCGTGGAAGCCCAGCCGGCCGGCCTCGGCGACCGCGGCCCGGGCCGCGGTCGCGTTGTCGGCGAGGACCGTCACGTGGCTCCGGGCGAACGCGGGATCATCCGGTTTGGGCGTCTCGGGCTCCTCGCCGGCGGCGCCGCGGCGCAGCGTCGCCAGCACGGCGGGCGGCACCTGGTCAGTGAGCCGGTACTTCGCCAGGATCGCGAGCGCGTCGACGAAGGTGGTGGGATCGGGAACCGTCGGGCCCGACGCGATCGCGTCGAGCGGGCTCCCCACGATGTCCGAGATCACCAGCGTGACGAGGCGCGCCGGGGAGGCCGCCCGGGCCAGCTGCCCCCCTTTGATCCGGGACAGGTGCTTGCGCACGGTGTTGATCTCGGTGATGTCCGCGCCGGAGCGCAGGAGCAGGTCGGTGGTCCGCGCCTTGTCGCTCAGCGTCAGGCCTTCCCGGGGCACCGGAAGCAGGGCCGATCCGCCCCCGGAGATCAGACAGACCACCAGGTCATTTGGACCGAGCCCTGAGACGAGCGCGAGCATCTCCCGCGCGGCCGCCTCGCCGGCCGCATCCGGCAGCGGGTGGCCGGCCTCCCGCAGGACGATCCGCTGGAGCGGGGCGGTGTACCCCGTTTTCACGCTGATGAACCCGGCGGCGATCCGATCCTCGAGGACGTCCTCGACGGCCCGAGCCATCGGGGCGCACGCCTTGCCCGCCCCGATCACGATCACCCGTCCCCCGGCCGGGAGCGGGAACATCCGGCCGCCGATCGTGAGCGTTTCCCGCTCGCGCCGGAGCGCGCGGTGGGTGACGGCGTACGCGTCGACCGCGCTCAAGGCCCGGGCGAGAATCTGCACCGCGGCGCGCCGGAGCGCCGCCGTCTCCGGGACCCCAAACAGCGCATCGTCGATCCGCGGCGGCGCGGTCACTCCGCCCGCTCGACCTTCACCGGGCCCGAGCTGCGGACCGCTTTGAAGACCGTCGGATCGCCGTCCAGCCGTCCGAAGACGTTCACGGGGCTCGCCGGGCGGATCTCGGCGCCGCGGCTCGCCGGCGTGGGCCCGAAGAAGATGCAGAACGCGCCGCCCGGCGGCCAGTATCCCAGGTCGCCCATCTCGACGACCTCGCGCGGGGACTCGGGGTCGCAGGTCACCGGGATCGAGAAGTAGATCTCGTCTCCCCAGGCGCTCCCCCGCCCCTCGATCGGGAGCGTCCGCCAGATCGCGTCGGCCGTGCGGCTGTCGTTGAGTGTCGCCTCGCGGCTGATCTTCCCCGCCGTGATCCTGATCTTTCGCACGGCGCCCTAGCCGAGCACGATCGGAGGGGTCCGGCCGTTGGGCGGCACGGCCAGCACGTGGCCGGCGGCGCCTCCGGCGGTGGCGATGGCGTCCAGCGCCGTGTCGCGTGCCAGGGGCGCGAGGTTGTTCACCTCGCTCAGGTGGACCAGGCAGACCGTGCGCGCCCGGCCCGCCGACGTGCGCGCGAGCGCCCGGGCGGCGTCATCGTTGCTGAGATGCCCCCGGGGCCCGACGATCCGGTTCTTCAGGAACCACGGGTACCCGCTCACGTTCAATAAGCGCAGGTCGTAGTTGGATTCCAGGATGACGAGTTCGGTCTCCGCCAGGGTGGGATCCAGCGACTCGTCGATGCTGCCCAGATCGGTCGCGACGGTGATCCGATGCCGCGCGACTTCGAGGGTGAGGCCGACCGGGTCGGCCGCGTCGTGGGAGACCGGGAAGGCGGTGATCACGAACGGCCCGACCTCGAACGGCCGGCCCGTTTCGAATGTACGGAGCGCCGCCCCGGCGAAGGCATCGCCTGCGGCGGCGATGGTGGCGGCATTGGCGTGCACCGGAATGTCGAACCGCCGGCTGAGCGGTCCCGCTCCCCGAGCGTGATCATCGTGCTCGTGCGTGAGGAGGATCGCCGACACCCCGGCGAGGTCCGCCCCGGCATCGGCGAGGCTGCGCTCGATTGCCTCGGCCGACAACCCCGCGTCTACGAGGAGCCGCGTGGTCCCCGCTTCGAGCAGCAGGACGTTGCCCGCGCTGCCGCTCGCCAGCACCACCGCTCGGGGCGTGGGGGGGTGCGTGCTCACCGCAGCACGATCTCCCAGGGCCGCATCGGCTTATAGATTTCGCGGTGCGGCGCCGGGGTCCTGGAATTGCCGGTTCCTGCCGCGTTCCCGCGGGCCGGCGGAGGGGGCTTTCAGCCCGCCCGCACCCAGAACGACAGCGCGGCCGCCGCGGCCATGAACACGATGACCGGCCAGTTGATGGCCCGCGTGCGCGCCCACAGCGGCGCATCCGGGGGAATCTGTCCCCAGACGAGTATCCGGCCGTCCCGGCCGGTGGCGTTGGTTCCGGTGATCGTCCCCGGTACCTGCAGGCTGACGTGCACGCCGACGGGGGTGCCCGCCTGTTGGGCGAGCCGGGCCGCCGTCACGGTCAGCTCCTGGGAGTAGGTGGTCAGGATCCCCCAGCCCCGCTTCGTGAACCGCAGCGTGCCGAGGGTTCCAAGGGTGGGCGCGAGCATGCGGCTCAGGGGTCCCTGGTCCACCCGCTCCACCACGCCGATCGCGTTCGCTTCGGTCGGCACCACATCGACATCGAATGCCGTCGAGGCTGTGTTGAGCGTCAGCACGACGTACGCGGCCGCAACGCCGATCCAGAACCCGAGGACTATCCTGCGCATCATGCGAGGCCTCCGCTGGCTGTTTTCCCCCTACGGGGACTCCGTACCATATTAGAACCAACCGCAAGCAGATGTTGCCTCGAGTATACGTCCGAAGGGCCCGCGGCGGGACGGCCCGAAGGAAGAAGTTGTGGACCGCGCCGCGATCACCCAGGTCTTGCGGCGGGCGCGTGCGGCCACCGCCGCGTTTGCCGGGCCTCCGCCGGTGTCGCTGGAGCGTGTCGCCGGCCGCTTGGGGATTGCGGACATCCGGCGGGTGGAGCCGGTCGGGGACGCCGCGGGCGCGCGCCT
>DATHLI010000080.1:0-4253 GCA_035488355.1 bacterium
CCGTCAATGCTCCCAGAACCTCCCCACCGCTCCCCATCGCTGCAGCACCTCCCGGAGCGCCAGCATCGCGGTGTAGGTGGGGAGCACGAAGAGCGGCCGGCCGGCGGCGCGCGCCAGCGCGGCGCGCAGCGCGGGCTCGTATTCGCGCTGCACCTCGATCGCCCCCTCCGCCAGCCCGGCGTACCGGAGCCGCAGGGCCATGTCCTCGGCCCGCAGCCCGGTCACCACCACGTGCGCGACGCGCCCGGCCAGCATCTCGAACTCGACGTCCCACAGCCACGAGACGTCGCGGCCGTCGGCGATGTTGTCGTTGATGGCGATGAGCACCGCCGGCAGGGGGCCTCCAGACAGCACCGTGCGCAGGACCTCGTTGAACCCCGCGGGGTTCTTGGAGAGCAGCATCCTGAGCTCCGCTCCGCCGACGACGACCCGCTCGGCCCGGCCGAAGGCCGGCGCGAAGGATGCGAGCGCCTCCGCCACCCGATCGAGGGGGGCGCCCATCTCGAGGGCCGCCGCCGAGGCCGCCAGGACGTTGTAGACATTGTACAGGCCGGGCAGCACGGTGGTGATCCGGGCCGTCCGCCCTCCACCGGAGGCGGCCAGCGTGAAGCTCGCGCCATCGGCGCCGGCAAGCACGACGTCGCGGGCGGCGAGGTCAATCGGAGGACGGCCGGTGCCGCACGTCGGGCACCGGTACCGGCCCATGTGGCCGAAGTAGGTCCAGGTGTACGCGTAGGGGATCCCGCACCGATAACAGTAGCGCGCCTCCGCGGTATGCTCGATCGCCGGCAGCGCGTGGCGCTCGTCCTCGATCCCGAACGTCACGAGCCGTCCCGGCAGGCCCCGGACCGCGTCGTACACGAGCGGGTCGTCGCCGTTCGCCACCACCACGGCATCCGCCCGCAGGCCCTCGCCGGTCGCGCGCCACAGCCCGGCAATGTGATCGATCTCGCCGTAGCGATCCAGTTGATCCCGGAACAGGTTGGTGAAGATCATCACCCGAGGCGCAAGGTGCGGCACCACCCGAGGGACCGTGGCCTCGTCGACCTCGAAGATGCCGACGTCTCCCGACGGCCGCCCGAAGAGGTCGGCGTGCTCCACCAGCGCCGAGGCGATGCCGGCGGCCAGGTTGGCGCCGGCACGATTGTGCACCGGGACGCGGCCGAGCGCTTCCATGATGTGCGCCAGGAGCCGGGCGGTCGTGGTTTTCCCGTTCGTGCCGGCGACGATCACGCTCCCGTACCGGAGGCGGCGGGAGAGGAGCGGGAGGACGCGCGGCTCCACGGCCCTCGCGACACGGCCCGGCATCGTGGTCCCCCCTCCCCGATGCAGGCGCCGGCTCAGTGTGGCGGTCGCCTTCCCGAGTGCGATGGCCGTGCTGAGGCGCATGCCGATTTCATACCCTCCTCGCCGCTCGGGCGGTCACCGCCCTTTCGCTGGCGCCCGCCCAGGCTTCTATTATCCCTCATTATGCTAAGGTAGGGAATGATGAACGAAGCGATCACAATGGACCCCCAACCGGTCCGGCGCGAGGGCGAGATCCGGTTCGACCGCAACGAGCTGGCGGGGGCGTTCGGCGACATCGGCACCGACCTGCCGCTGATCGTGGGCATGATCATCGCGGCGAAGCTCGACAGCGCCAGCGTGCTCGTGCTGTTCGGCGCGATGCAGGTCCTCACCGCCCTGCGGTACCGGATGCCGATGCCCGTGCAGCCGCTGAAAGCCGTGGCCGCCCTGGTGATCACCCAAAAACTCAGCGGCAGCCTCCTCTACGGCGGCGGGCTGGCGATTGGTCTCTTGATGCTGGCCCTCACCCTCACCGGCTCGATCAACTGGCTGGCGCGGGTCGTGCCCAAGGCGGTGGTGCGGGGCATTCAATTCGGCCTGGGGCTGCAATTGACGTCCCTGGCCCTCAGACAGTACGTCCAGGCGGACGGTGTGAGAGGGTACGCCCTGGCGGGCCTGGCGTTTGTCATCATCCTGCTGCTCATCGAGAATCGCCGCTATCCGGCGGCGCTGGTCGTCGTCGCCGTGGGCGCGGCCTACGCGATGGCGTTCAAGCTGCACGCCGCGGCGCTGGCCCAGGGGATCGGCTTTCGTTTGCCCCACCTCTACCGCCCGGGACCGCAGGATCTGCTGACCGGCCTGGTGGTGCTCGCGCTGCCGCAAATCTCGCTCTCGCTCGGCAACTCCGTGCTGGCCACGCAGCAGATCGTCAGGGATCTCTTCCCGCAGCGCCGGATCGGCGTGCGCAGTATCGGGTTCACCTACTCGCTGATGAACCTGATCAACCCGTTCTTCGGAGGGATTCCGACCTGCCACGGCTCCGGCGGCATGATGGGGCACTACACCTTCGGCGCCCGCACGGGCGGCTCGGTCATCCTCTACGGCCTGCTGTACCTGATCCTCGGCCTGTTCTTCAGCGGGAGCTTCGGGCAGATCGTGCAGGTGTTCCCTCTGCCAATACTCGGCGTGCTGCTGTTGATCGAGGGACTGAGGATCATGCTGCTGATCCGCGACACCGTCAACGTCAACGTGGAATTCCCGATTGCCGTCCTGGTGGGATTGCTGGCCGGCGGCCTGCCGTATGGATACCTGGTGGGCCTGGTGGTTGGAACGGCGTTGTTCTATCTGACCGCGGGCCGCGCGAGGCTCGGGCTATAGCGGGATGTGGCGGGCCCCCAGGTACCGGTCCCGGAAGTAGGCTTCGTCCATCGAGGAGACGACGACGCCCCGGGAGTACGAGGCGTGAATGAATTGACCGTTCCCGACGTAGATGCCCACGTGTGACGGGCCGGGGCTGACGGTCTGGAAGAAGACGAGGTCTCCGGGAACGAGGGACGCTCTCGACACGGAGGTCCCGGCCTGGTACTGGCCGTACGAGGTGCGCGGCAGCGTACGCCCGGCCTCCGCGTAGACGCGCGAGACCAGCCCCGAGCAATCAAACCCATTCGATCCGGTCCCCGATGGTTGATAGGGTCGGCCGAGGAAGCCGGTGGCGATCCGGACGATGCCCGACGGCACGCGGGCGCTGCGCTGGGGAGCCGCGGCCTGAACGGGTTCGGGCGCGACGGCCGGAGAGACACGGTGTTCCGGCAACGGCTGAGGCGCCGGCGCGTTCGGTCGTGAGGTGACGCTCGCGTTCGGCCGCGAGGTGGGCGCTGCGCTCAGTCGCGGGGGGAGTCCGGGACTCGGGGGCGGGGCGATGCTCGCGTTTGGCCGCGGCGTGGGCCCCGCGCTCGGTCTCGAGGCCCTGGTGGAATGTTCAGGAATGGTCAGCCGCAGTCCGGGATGAATGATCGTCGAGAACGAGAGGTGATTTGCGGCCGCCAGGTCCGCCGGTCGGATGCCGAGCCGGTGCGAGATCCGCCACAGGGTATCGCCCTGGCGCACCACGTACACCTCGTCGGCATGAGCCACACCGGCAGGCCAGAGCATCGCCAGCAGGAACATGAGCCCGGCCAGGCCTCGCCACATCGGCGTCGCCCTCCTTCCGCTCGTGAGTCTCTCCGGCGAGTGCACCGGCGCTCAGGATGAGGCACCGGCGGAGGTGTTCAAGTGCGCGGTGGACCGGATCGACCTCCCGTATCGTTCATTTGTGTATGCCCAAAGCGTGTTCGTCTCAGCCCAAGCGGATCCTCCAGGGAATGCTGGCTATTCCCCCACTTGGGCACTCTGTTATAATGGACGGGCAATAAAACAACCCTGTGCCCGGAGGCCGCCCCATGATCGGGATGAAGGTGCGGACCGTTGCGATGGATCAGCAGATGAACCCGGTCGTGCTGCTCGTCGACACCGCTGAAACCCTCGCGCTCCCGATTTGGATCGGTACGGCCGAAGCCCAGTCGATCGCCCTCGAGCTCCAGGGAGTGCGGATGCCGCGCCCCATGACCCACGATCTCATCCGCGCCATCCTTGCGCAGCTCACGGTGAGCGTCAACCGGATCGTCGTCACAGACATCCAAAACGGCACGTACTTCGCGGAAATCCACCTCAAAAACAACGGCACCGATGTGGTCATCGACTCGCGGCCCAGCGATGCCATTGCCCTGGCGCTTCGGACCGAGGCGCCCATCTACGTCGAGGAAAAGGTCGCCGCCAACGGGATCCAACTGAAGAAGGCGTTCGACGAACACGAGGTGGAAGAGTTCAAGAAGTTCCTCGAAAAGGTCAAGCCGCAGGACTTCAAGCAGAAGGACGCCTAGCGCTACCCGGTCACCACCCCGCCAGACACCATCAGCGTCTGCCCTGTG
>DATHLI010000081.1:0-9644 GCA_035488355.1 bacterium
CTGCATGTTGTGGGTCACGAGCACGATCGTGAGGTGATCGCGCAGGATCCTGGCCAGGCCCTCGATCTTCAGCGTGGACGCCGGATCGAGCGCGGAGGCCGGCTCATCCATCAGCAGCACTTCCGGCTGCACGGCCAGCGCCCGAGCGATGCACAGCCGCTGCTGCTGCCCGCCGGACAGGCTCGTCCCCGGCCGGCCGAGCACGTCCTTCACCTCGTCCCACAGCGCCGCCTGGCGCAGGCTGTGTTCCACCACCTCGTCGAGGGTCCGCCGGTCGCGGACCCCGTTGAGGCGGAGCCCGGCGGCGACGTTGTCGTAGATCGACATCGTCGGAAACGGCGTCGCCCGCTGGAAGACCATCCCCACGCGCCGGCGGATCATGACCGGATCCACCTCCCTCGCGTAGATGTCTTCGTTGTCCAGCAGCACCCGGCCTTCCATGCGGGCGCCCGGCACCAGTTCGTGCATCCGGTTGAGACACCGGAGGACGGTCGACTTCCCGCACCCCGACGGGCCGATGATGGCCGTGATGCGGTTCGTCTGGACGCCGAGCGACACGCCGCGGACCGCATGCGTGCGGCCGAAGTAGGCGTGCAGCTCCACCGCCCGGATCCGCTCGGGGGTGGCCTCCCCGACCGGCCCGCTCCGCTCCAGCGCGCCGGCGAACGCGCGACTCCGCACGGTGCTGATGAGGTCCACGATGCGTCTCCCCCGGCCCCCTACGGCCTCGCCCCGGTCCGGCGCCCGCCGACGAGCCGCGCGGTCATGTTCAGCGTCAGGGTCATCGCCATCAGGACGAGGGCGGCGGCCCACGCCTGACGGTGCCAGTCGTCGTACGGCGCGATCGCGTAATTATAGAGCTGCACGGTCAGGGACGCGATGGGCTGATCGAGCCGCGTCTGCCAGTACTGGTTGTTGAAGGCGGTGAAGAGCAGCGGCGCGGTCTCGCCGCCGATGCGGGCGACCGCGAGCATCACGCCGGTCAGGATGCCAACGGCGGCGGTCCGCAGCGCCACGCGCATCGCCGTGATCCACCACGGGATGCCCAGGGCGAGCGACGCCTCGCGGAGCGACGCCGGCACCAGCCGCACGAGTTCCTCCGTGGTGCGCATGACCAGCGGGATCATGATGATCCCCAGGGCGACGCCCCCGGCGAGCGCGGAGAACCTCTTCATCGGCACGACCATGAGCGTATAGACGAAGACGCCGACGACGATGCTGGGGACGCCGTTGAGCACATCGGTCGTAAAGCGGATCCACCACCCCAGCGGCCCGTCGCCGAGCTCAGCCAGATAGAGCCCGCCGAGGATGCCGATGGGGACGCCGACGCACGACGCCAGCGCGATCAACGTGAGGCTCCCGACGATCGCGTTCGCCAGTCCCCCGCCGCTCTCGCCCACCGGCTTGGGCAGCTGGGTGAAGAAGTCCCAGTTCAGCGCCCCGGCGCCCTGCACGACGACGTAGAGGAGCACGCTGGCCAGCGGCACAAGCGCAACCAGGGTCGACGCCGCGGTGAGCCCGGTCATCACCCGATCCGCCATCCGGCGGCGGGCGGCGTCGCGGGGCGCCGCCGCGGCGGTCACAGGGTCCCCCTGGGCGCCGCCCCAACCCGCCAGACCAACCATCGCGCCACCGCGTTGACGAGCAGCGAGATGACGAAGAGGACGGTCGCCAGCTCGATGAGGGCGGAGACGTACATGTCGGTCGAGGCCTCGGAGAACTCGTTGGCCAGGGCGGCGGCGATCGTGTAGGCCGGCTGGAACAGCGATGCGGACACCTGGGGCCGGTTGCCGATCACCATGGTCACCGCCAGCGTCTCGCCCAGGGCCCGGCCCAACCCCAGGATGACGGCGCCGATGAGGCCGGTCCGGCCGTACGGGAGCACCGCCCGGCGGATCATCTCCCAGCGGGTTGCCCCAAGCGCGTACGCCGCCTCGCGCTGGCTCTGCGGGACCGCCCTGATCACTTCCCTCGACACCGACGAGATGATCGGCAGGAGCATGATCGCCAGGATCATCCCGCCGGCCAGCAGCCCGATCCCGTACGCCGGGCCGCTGAACAGCGGCAGCCAGCCGAACACGGCCGCGAGTCCCGGCTCAACGACCCGGCGAAGCCAGGGCGCCATCACAAAGATGCCCCACAGGCCGAGGATGACGCTGGGGATGGACGCCAGCAGCTCGATAACGAAGGAGAGGACTGTGGACACCGCCGGGGGCGCGAGCTCCGCGAGGTAGACGGCCGCGCCGAGGCTCACGGGAACGGCGAGCAGCAGCGCCAGCAGGGATGACGCCACCGTCCCATAGGCGAACGTCACGGCGCCGAAGACGTCGTGCACGGGGTCCCACCGCCTGGTCCACAGGAACGCCGCGCCGAAGCGGCGGATCGCCGGCATCGCCGCGATGACCAGCTGGACCAGCATCGAGGCCACCAGGACGATGACCAGGAGCGCGACCGCCGTCAGCGCGGCGCGAAACGCCGCGTCGGTCCACGCCCGGTGGCGCCGGACGAGCGCCGCAGGGGGAACGAAGGCTCCGCCCCTCCCTCCGGCGTTCAGGGAGCGAAGCATCGTGTGGGCACTCAGGCCGGCGTGAGGGCGCTACCTCTCGGCCAGCAGCGCACTGCCCTGGTAGGTGATCGTCTTGAGGATGCGCTCGTCGATGGCGACGACCGGTCCCGGGATCGGCGCATAGAAGAGCTGCGGCGCGTCTTTCTCCCCATCGTGGACGGCCCACCACAGGAACTCGGCGAGCGCCTTCCCCTTGGCCTCGTCCGTCTGGTGCTGGGGCACGAGCAGGTAGGTGAAGCCCGCGATCGGATAGACGTTCGGCCCCGGCGCGTGGGCGATCGACACCCGGACGTCGTTGGTCTGGACCATCTTCTGCGCGCCGCCGGCCGCGGCCGCGGTCGTCGACGACAGCGAGGGGGCGACCCACTGACCGGCCCGGTTCCTGACCACGGCGTACGCGAGGCGGTTCTGCACCACGTAGGCCAGCTCGACGTACCCGATGGCGCCGGGGGTCTCCTTCACGACCCCCGCGACGCCCTCGTTCCCTTTGCCGCCGATCCCGGCCGGCCACTCCACGGCGGTGCCGCGCCCGACCTTATCGGACCATTCCCGGCTGACCTCCGAGAGGAACGAGGTGAAGTGGAACGTGGTCCCGCTCCCGTCCGACCGGTGTACGACGGTGACCGGCACGTCGGGCAGCGGCGTCCCGGCATTGTTGGCGATGATCGCCGCGTCGCTCCACTTGGTGACCCGGCCCATGTAGATCCCGACGATGTTCTCGGCGGTCAGCCTGACGCCCGTCTTGACGCCCGGAAGGTTGTAGGTCATGGCGATCGATCCGGCGACCGTCGGGATCAACACGACCGGCCGTCCCATGGCCGCGAGCTGCTGGTCGGACAGCGGCGCGTCGGACGCCCCAAAATCCACCGTCCCCTTCTGGACCTGGGCGATGCCGCCGCCGCTGCCGATCGATTGATAGTTGATGCGGACGTCGGGATGAAGGCGGTTATACTCGGCGAACCACCTCGAGTAGAGCGGGTACGGGAAGGTGGCGCCCGCGCCGTTGAGGGTGATCAAGCCCGCGGCCCCCGCGCCGGGGATCCCCACCCACAGCCCGGCGAGCCCCACCAGGAGCCCGGCGACCGCCAGGGCCGCCAGGCGCCGCCGTAGAGCAATCCGCATGCACGACCTCCTCCAGAGGAATCATCGGTGATGACCCTCTGTTGATTGGACCTCAGCCACAGCGTACACCACCAGGAGATTTCAATGCGATGGAACGGTCAAGCAAGCGTTAAGAGAGTGTTAAGCAGGCGTTCCCGCGCGATGCGCGGAGCCCTGGATCAGGCCCGCGGATCCAGGCGGTAGCCGATCCCGCGCACGGCCGTGATTCGCACGCCGCCCCTGGCCTCGACCTTCTTGCGCAGCCACGCGATGTGGGTATCGAGCGTGCGGGTGTCCCCGAAGTAGTCCTCTCCCCACACGTCCTGCAGGAGCCGCTCCCGCCGGACGACCTTGCCCAGATGACGGAGCAGCAGATGGAGGAGATCGAATTCCTTGGAGGACAAGGGGATGTCTACCCCGGCCGCGGTGACCTTGTGCTCCTCGATGTCCATCACTACGTCGTGGGCGACGAGTTTGTCTTCCGCGCCGGCCCGGACCACGATGGTCTCCAGAATATTGGCGATGTCCTCGCACCGGTCGGTGCTTGCCTCGAGGGTCTCGCAGATATCCTTCCACTTGAGGATCTCTTTGGCGCTGGCCCGGCCGGAGAACAGTTGCTGGATCGCTTCGCGCAGCACGTCATCTCCCCGGTTCTCCAGGAGGTGCAGCGCCCGCGTATGGGGGAAGACATCGTGCATCCCCCGCAGCTTGCCGACGGCTTCGCCCAGTTCCCGCGCGGACTCGAGCACGACCTGGCCCATCGCCCGCGCGGACGGGTGCGCGCGCCTGACCCGGTGGATCATCAGGCGCGCCGCCGCCGCTTCGATGGCGTCGAGCACGTCGTCGAGATATCCCGTCAGTTCCTGCACCGACTCTGCGCTTGCGGGGCCGACACGGCTCGTCGCCGGCGCTTCGAAGAGATCTCGGGCAATCGCGTCGCCCTTGTGCTCCAGGTCGCGGATGACCTGCCACGCCTCTGACGTCGTGACCCGGCCGTCGAGCGCCGCGACCAGCGTCTTGGCGGCGTCCAAAATCGTCCCGGCCATCTCCTCGAGCAACTCGGGCTTCTGCTCGGAGTCGACGGCGGTGGGGGGACCTGCGATCGTCCGGAAAGATCCCCTGTCGTCTGTCACGCGTCAACCTGTTTCTCGGCGCCGGCCTTGGAACAACGAGCGCGTCCGGGGGAGGAACGAAGGGCCGCTTGATCGCCCACTTTGTACGACCCCGGCTGGGATTCTTCCTCTGCGCCCGCGCCGGTGGAGGAAACGCCGAGCGCCGCGGCGCATTCACGCTGTGACTCCGGGACCCGCGGGCGCGTGAAACCGGATCCCATTCCAAGCGAGGTGATCGGCGGGTGGCAGAGCGCATCGGCTTTATCGGCCTGGGGATCATGGGACGTCCCATGGCCGGGCACCTGCTGGACGCCGGGTATCCGGTCACGGTGTGGAACCGGACCCGGAGCAAAACGGCCCCGCTCGTGGAGCGCGGGGCGGCCGCCGCCGCCTCACCGCGTGATGTGGCCGCCGCAAACGATCTCACGATCACCATGGTCGCCGATACCCCGGACGTCCTCGACGTGGTCCTGGGGCCGGAGGGCGTCGTGCACGGCGTCCGCCCCGGCAGCGCCGTCGTGGACATGAGCACGATCTCCCCGGCGGCGACGCGCGAGATCGCCCGCCGGCTGGCCGAACGCGGCGCGGAGATGCTCGATGCGCCCGTGTCCGGGGGAGAGAAAGGCGCGATCGACGCCACCCTCTCCATCATGGTGGGAGGAAAACCGGAGGTGTTCGAACGCGTCCTCCCGGTGTTTCAGAAGATGGGCCGGCAGATCACCCACCTGGGCGAGTCGGGCGCCGGGCAGGTCACGAAGGCCTGCAATCAGCTCGTGCTCGCGCTGACGCTGCTCGGCGTCGCGGAGGCCCTCGTGCTCGCGCGCAAGGCCGGGGTCGATCCGGGCAAGGTCCGTGCCGCGCTGCTCGGGGGGTTCGCGCAGAGCAAGGTGCTGGAACTCCACGGGCAGCGGATGCTCGACCGGAACTTCGCCCCGGGCTTCCGCACGCGGCTCTATCACAAGGACATGGGGATCGTCACCGAAACCGGCCGAGCGGTCGGGATGCCGCTCCTCGGCGGCAGCCTCGCCGCGCAGCTCTATCAGATCGCCATGAATCAGGGACTCGGAGAGATGGACTATTCCGTGCTGGCGCGGGTGGTGGCGGGGCTCGGCGGAGCCGAATCGTAGGTGCGCGATGAGACGCCGGGCGTTCGCGCCGTGGACCTGTGGGATCGGGGCCGGCCGCACCACACCTCCGGGTACTTCATCGCCGCCCCGCGCCCCGCAGTGGTGGAGACGGGGGCCGCGCACAGCGTCCGGGTCTGGCTGCAGGCGCTGGCGGATTGGGGCGTCGCCCCAACGGACGTCGCCTATGTCATCGTCACGCACATCCATCTGGACCATGCCGGCGGCGCCGGCGCGCTGCTGCGGCATCTGCCGGCGGCGCGGCTGGTGGTGCACCGCCACGGCGCCCGTCACGTCGTCGACCCCAGCCGGCTGATCGCGGGCGCCCGCCGGGTATTTGGCGACAACCTGGACAGGTTCTTCGGCCTGCCCGAACCCGTGCCGGAGGCGCGCCTGCTGGTGCCCGAGGACGGTGGTGAGCTGGACTTGGGCGAAGGCCACCGGCTGCGATTCATCGATGCCCCAGGCCACGCCCGGCATCAACACATGATCCTGGACACCGGTGCCGGCTGCCTGTTCGCCGGCGATGAGCTCGGAACGCGCTTCGTGGACATTGCGGGCGACTACGTGCTGCCCGATACCGCGCCGAACCAGTTCGACCCCGACGCCATGCTGCGATCGGCCCGCCTGCTGCTGACGCTCCGGCCGCGGGCGGTGCTCTTCTCGCATTTCGGCCCCTACCCCCGGAGCGGCGACGCGCTCAGCGACCGTCTCCGCGAACAACTGGAGGCGTTTGTCGCTCTGGGACGCTCCGGTCCCCAACCTCCGACGTGGGAGCAGGTCCACGCACGCCTGCGTGAGCACGTGCGGCGCGACCTGGCAGCGGCGGGCATCGCCTGGAGCTCCGCCGTCGAGCGCGACCTGGGCGATCACCTGGAGGTTGCCGCCCAGGGCATCGTCGACTACTACGAGCGGCGGCGCGCCGGGTAAGGACGCGCTGGAGTTCACAAGATTTCGCCTCACCAGGGATATTCCCGGGACGGGATCACGACGATTCGTGCCCGTGCGTGTCGTGCCCGTCCGTGTCGTGTCCGTGTGTTTCGTGCCCGTGCGTGTCGTGCCCGTGGGCGCCGTGCCCGTGCATGTCGTGCCCGTGCGCGTGTCCCTCGTGCGCGGGCATGGGGTGCTCCATCATCTTGAGCATCTCCGGACCGCCCGTGCGGAGGAAGCGCCACACCAGCGCCGCGGCGAGCGCGAGGGAGATGATGTTGAGGACGGACGTGTAGTTCAGCACGATATGGGCTTCGGCCACGGTGGCATGGCGCGCCGACGGCACGAGGCCCGCGGCCAGGAAGAGCAGGTTCACGGCGAACCCCGCCGCCGCCATCGCGATGTACGACGTAATGAACAGGTAGATGGTCATCCGCCCCCCGTAGTATTTCCGGTAGATGTCGAGGATCGGCAGGATGATCAGATCGGCAAAGATGAAGGAGATCGCGCCGCCAAAACTGATCCCCCCGTTCCAGAGCACGGCGGCGAGCGGCACATTCCCCACCGAGCAGACAAACGAGAGCATGGACACGATCGGGCCGATCGCCGGCCCCCAGATCAGGCTGAGCAGTGGATGATTCACCAGGAAGAAGCCCTGCCAGAACGCCGCGGGCACCCAGGCCGCAATCGCCCCGGCGATCAGAAGCCCCCCGGCGATGTCCAACCAGACGGCCGCCCAATCCATGACGAAGTAGTGGCTGACGGCGGTGAGTCCTTCCGGAGAGGTCAGCCGCATCCAGAACGGACGGGTGTCCGCAACCGACATGTCCATCTCCGCGTGGCCTTCCATCCGGCCCACGGCGCCCGCCTGAGCCTGGCGCCGCGCCTCCTCGATCAGGGGACGGCGCAGCGTGGCGCGAAACAGGAGCCACAGGAGCGCGATCATGATCGGGCCCCCGATGAACTCGGCCGCGGTGAACTGCCACCCTAACAACACGGCCATGATGATGCCGAGCTCGATCACGAGGTTTGTGGACGCGAACTGGAACACGATGGCGGCGGTGAAATCGGCCCCTTTCCGAAAGAGCGAGCGCGCGAGGGCCACGGCCGCGTACGAGCACGATGACGAGGCCGCGCCGAAGAGGCTCGCCAGGATGATGGAGCGCGGCGAATCGTCGCCGAGCAGCCGGACCATCTGCCGCTTGGCCACGAACGCCTGAACCACCGCCGAGAGGGCAAAGCCCAAGATCAAGGGCCAGAGGATCTCCCAGAACATCGCGAACGCCAGGCTGAGCGCCTGGACCGCGGCTGTGAGCATAGGCGATTCAGACCTCCCAGTACTCGCCGATGACGCGCCGCACCGCGCGCGCCCGCGCGGCGGCGACCGCGAACGGGGCTTCCGGGATCTCGCGTTGCTGTTCGGCGATGCGGGAATCGATCCCGGTCAGGCCCTCGAACGTGGCGGCCACTGAACACGAGAGGCCGTCGAGATCGTATCCCCCTTCCAGCAGGGCCGCAATCGGCGTCGACCCCGCCGCCTCGCGCACGAGCCGCGCCAGCTGGCCAAACCCCCGGGCGGTTATCAGCATCCCGCCGAGCGGATCGGCGTGGTGGGCGTCGTATCCGGCCGAGATCAGGATCAGCGGCGGGGCCACCGCTCTGAGCAGCGGAACAACGACCTCCTCGAAGAGATGCCGGTAGCCGCCGTCCCCCACCCCCGCCGGGAGCGGGATGTTGATCGTGGTCCCCTCGGCCTGTCCTTCCCCCGTCTCGTCGATCGCCCCCGTCCCAGGGTACCACGCCTCCTGATGGAGGGAGCAGAAGACCACGGCCGGGTCCCGGAAAAAGATCTCCTGCGTCCCGTTCCCGTGGTGGACGTCCCAGTCCAGGATGAACACCCGGGCCAGGCCGTGGGTCTCGAGCGCGTGCCGGGCGGCCAGCGCGACGTTGTTGAAGACGCAAAACCCTCGCCCCTGGCTTCCCCCCGCGTGGTGGCCCGGAGGGCGGACCAGGGCGACAGCCACAGCGCCCGGCCGGCCCACCACCGCGTCCACGGCGAGGAGCGCCCCGCCGGCGGCGCGACGAGCCGCAGCGTACGACGCCGGCCCCACCGGCGTGTCGTGATCCAGGTATCCTCCCCCGGCGGCGCTGAGCTCCCGGACCTGCCCGACATACGCGCGGGTGTGCGCGCGGCCCAGCGCGTCCTCGCCGGCGCGCTCGGGCGAGGGATGCTCGCAGGCGTCCCACAGCGGCGTGCGCCGGAGCAGCGCCTCGATGGCGTCCAGCCGCTCCGGGCGCTCCGGATGGCCGGATGGGGGGATGTGTTGGCGGCACTCGGGATGCATGATCAGGGCAGGGCGATGCGCGATCGCGTCGTCAGCGGTCACGACGGCCGCCGCACCGGCCGGACCGCCCCGCGCAGCCGGGCCATCGCGGCGTCGACACCGTCGGGCGCGCCGAACACCGCCGTCCCGGCGACCAGCACGGAAGCGCCGGCCTGGACCACCGTAGACGCGGTCTCGGGCCCGATCCCGCCGTCCACCGCGATCTCGAACCCCAGCCCGCGCGAGCGCCGGAGGTCGGCGAGCCCGCGGACCTTGGCGAGCATCTCGGGAATGAACGGCTGCCCGCCGGTCCCCGGCTCCACCGTCATCACCAGGACGGCGGCGACGGCGTGCAGGACCCACTCGATCTCCTCCAGGGGGGTCGCGGGATTGAGCGCCACCACCGGCTCGACGCCGAGCGCATGGATCTGCTGGATCGTCTGGTAGAGGTGCGGGGACGCTTCGACGTGCGCGGCGAGGCGCGCCG
>DATHLI010000082.1:0-6759 GCA_035488355.1 bacterium
AGCCCCGCTTCGAGGTATCGTTCCACCGTCGACGCTTCGACCTCCAGAACGTTCCCGGCCGTATCCGACGGCAGCGATGCCGCCAGTTTGCGCTCGTAGTCGCGGAGGTCGGTGGTCAGGACGGTCACTTTGACATTGGGATGAGCCTGCTGATACGCATCGGCGGCCCGCTGGTACACCGGGGCGATCTCCGGGTACCCACCCCAGATCGACAGGTTCACCACTGGCACGGCTCCTCCGGTGGGAGCGGATACCGCGACACCGATCAGGATCACGATCAGGGCGACGATTGTCCGCAGTGCCCGTGGCCGTCTCATTTATTTCCCCCCTTGCGACGGTGTACGCCACCGTGGTTTCAGAGGCCGGCGAACCCGTCCGCCGCCGGCGCCGTGGTCATGCCGCATTTCGAGCACACGCGGGGCTTAACCTTCGCGCTCCCTCTTGAGGGGCCGGCATCAACAAGCTGCCCGCCGAATGCTTTCAGATGTGGACGTTCCTTCCGCGCGCGCGGCGCGCTCTAGGCGGATTTCCAGCTCGGGATCAAGGCGGAAACTCTTCGTCATGGCCGACTGCTCCGTGCATCACATGTCATGATTGGCGTATCAGATCGCTTAAACGCGCTGTAAGAAATACTTGTTATAGCGGCGGCCTCCGCTGCCCCCAGGCTGTGGCGTCCTCGTACGCGGCGGCCGCGTGCAGGAGCGTTCCCTCGTCAAACGGGCGGCCGGCCAGCTGGAGCCCGACGGGAAGCCCCGCGCCGGTGAACCCGCACGGCACGGTCAGGCTCGGAAACCCGGTAAAGCTGAAGGGGCGATTGAACACGGGCGATCCGGTTGAGGCCAGGCCCTCCGGGGCCGGACCGGGGGCGGCCGGCGTCGCGATCACGTCCACCGTGTCCAACAGGTCCCGAAGTCGGCGGATCACGATGGTCCGGACCTGCTGGGCCCGGACGTAGGTGGGAGCCGGGATCTGCAGGCCGGTCTCGATGATCGCCCGGAGCTTGCTCCCGTAGTCGCCCGGCCTGGCGCGGTAGGTGTCGACGTGCACCGCCGCCGCCTCGGCGTTGTGGATCAATTCGTGCGCATCCATCCCCGCCTCGAACTCGTCCGGCAGCCGGATATCGCGGACCTCGCACCCTGCTGTCTCGAGGACGCGCACAGCGGCGTGATAGAGTTCTTCGGCCTCGTCGTCGAGCCCGTCGGTGAAGTAGCGGTCGGGGACCCCTACGCGGAGTGCCGCCGCCGGCCGATCGTCCGTGGCGGCCTCCGCGAGGAGGGCGGCGTACGCGAGCGGGGCCGGGGCGGAGAGCGTCGCCGGGTCGTGCGGATCGGCGCCCGCGATGGCGTCGAGCAGAAGGGCGGCGTCTCCCACGGTGCGCGCCATCGGCCCGGGATGGTCGAGGGTCCAGGCCAGCGGGTGCACGCCGTGCCGGCTGACCCGGCCGAACGTGGGCTTGAGCCCCACCACTCCGCAGAATGCCGCGGGGCGGATGATGGACCCGGATGTCTGGCTTCCCAGCGCGCCCTGACACATGCGCGCGGCGAGCGCGGCGCCCGACCCGCTGCTCGATCCCCCGGGCGTGTGGCTGAGCGCCCACGGATTCCGGGCCGGCGAGGGGTCGAACGAGGCGAACTCGGTGGTGTGGGTCTTGCCCAGGATGATGGCCCCCGCTGCCCGAAGGCGCGCCACCGCGGTGGCATCGGCGGCCGGCACGAACCCGGCCATGATCCGCGACCCGCAGGCGGTCTCCATGCCGGCGGTGTTGAAGATGTCCTTGACGCCGATGGGGATCCCGTGGAGCGGGCCGAGGATCGTCCCCGATCGCTGCAGCCGGGTCAGACGTTCGGCTTCCCGGCGCGCATCCTCGACCTGGATGCGCGCCCACGCCTGGACGCGGGGCTCGATGTCGTCAATCCGGTCGAGCGCCGACTCCAGCAGCTCCACCGGTGCGAGGCGCCCCGCGGCGATCGCCGCTGCGGCGGCGCTCAGCGAAAGGTCCCAGGGCTCACTCATCTGAAGGGTGGCGCCTTCGGGAGCTCCCAATCGGATTGGGGGGAACCGCCAGCAGATGTTGAAGCCGGGGGGCGCCGGCCGGCTCGGTATCGCGGGAAACCGGACGCGTGTGCACGGCCTCGATCCGGCGCGCGACGATCTTCCACTCTTCGGAAAACCGCTCCCCGGAGGCCGCCGGCAGGTTCAGGAGCGCGCGGGTCCAAGCGATCACCGGACGGTCGGATTCCATAGCTTCCTCCCCGTGGATGGTGGCGCTGCCGGTCGATGTCGGACAGACCTGGGCGTCGACAAGGTGGTCTTGGCAGAGCGCATGCCGACTTCCTGCAGGGAAGGGCGCCGGAGCGCGTTTCCTCCTATAATATAGAGTGGAATGATCCGCGATGCCGACAGCACGCTCCAGGCCGGTCGGGAGGCCTTTACACGGCACGCCTGGCGCGAGGCGTTCGACCTCCTCTCCGCGGCCGACGCGTCAAGCCTGCTCTCGCCCGAGGACCTGGAGCGGCTGGCGGAAGCCGCCTGGTGGACAGGCCGCCTCGCGCCCTACATCTCGGCCCGGGAGCGGGCGTATGCCAAATATGTTGAAGCCGGCCGTCCCCGCCACGCGGCACGAGCGGCGTGCGAGGTCGCGCATGGGTACTTTCAGAAGGGCGATGCGCGGGTTGGCGCCGCCTGGCTGAACCGCGCCGATCGACTCGTCCAGGCCGAGCCGGAGTGTATCGAACGCGGCTACGTGACGAGGACCCGGTGCGTCGTGGCGTTCGAGGGACACCGAGATTTCGACACCGCGCTGACCCTTGCCCGGCAGGCGCTCGATCTCGGCACCCGCTTCGGCGATCGTGATCTGATGGCGATCGCGCTCCACGACCAGGGGCGCGTGCTCGTCGCGAAGGGGCAGGTCGCAGAGGGCATGGCCTTGATGGATGAGGCGACCGTGGCGGCTGTGGCCGGTGAACTCGGCCCCTATCCCACGGCCATCATCTACTGCAACACCATTACCGCGTGCACGCAGCTTGCCGACTATCCCCGGGCCGGAGAGTGGACCCAGGCGGCCAAGCGCTGGTGCGAGCGTCAGGCGATCGCGGGATTCCCGGGTATGTGTCGGGTGTATCGTGCGGGGATCATGCGCGCCCGCGGTGCCTGGCCGGAAGCAGAGCAGGAGGCGCGGCAGGCCTGTGAGGAGCTGCGTGAGTTCAACCTCGGCTACTGCGCGGCCGCGCTGTATGAGCTGGGAGAAGTTCGCCTGCGCCTGGGCGACCTGGCCGAGGCCGAGAATGCGTTTCGCCAAGCCCATGCCCTGGGCCGTGACCCCGAACCCGGGCTGGCCTTGCTGCATCTGGCGCAAGGCCGAGTCAAGGGCGCGATGGCCTCCATCAAGCGGGCGCTGACGAACGAGTCGCCGGATCGGTTGCATCGCGCTCAGTTACTGCCGGCAAAGGTAGAGATTGCGCTGGCGGCAGGCGAGCAGAATGAGGCGCACGCCGCCGCAGAGGAACTGGAGGACATCGCCAACACGTTCGGGACACCGTGGTTGGGAGCGAGCGCTGCGAACGCCCGCGGCGCTGTCCAACTTGCGCAGGGCGACGCCATCGGCGCCGAGCGCAGCCTGAAGCACGCCGTGCACTTGTGGCAAGACGTAGACTCCCCGCATGAGGCCGCCAAGGCTCGGGTGCTCCTGGCATCTGTGTATCGCGCTGAGGGAGACGAGGAGGCTGCCCGACTTGAACTCCAGACGGCCGGCGCGGTATTCGAGCGTCTGGGAGCCGTGCTCGATGCCCGGCGCACCACCGAACTCCTGCGCATCGGGGCCGGGGCCTCTCCCGGCCCCGGGGCCCCCGCTCAGCGAATCGCCAGGACGTTCATGTTCACGGATATCGCCCGGTCCACCAGTTTGGTGCACGCGATAGGCGACGAAGCATGGGTGGCACTGGTGCAGTGGCATGACCAGGCGCTGCGGTCCCTCTTCGCCCGCTCCGGCGGGGAGGAAATTGATCACGCCGGTGACGGCTTCTTCGTTGCCTTCAAGGACGCGGCATCAGCGATCGACTGTGCGGTGACCATCCAGCGGACCATGGCCGAGCACCGCCGGGGCCAGGGGTTCGCTCCGCAGGTGCGCATTGGCCTGCATACCTCCTCCGCCGCTCGAAGCGGGACCGGCTATCGGGGGAAAGGCGTCCACGAAGCCGCGCGTATCACGGCTCTGGCCGAAGGCGCGCAGATCCTGGCGAGCCGGGCGACGATCGCGGGGATCCCGTGTGCAACATCCGAGCCGAGGACGGTGCGACTGAAAGGGTTTTCTGAGCCGGTGCAGATTGTGGCGATCGAGTGGCGCTAAGTCAAGCATAGTCTCGATTGAGAAGGGGCGCGCGCCCACGGTCCCCGCCGGCAGAGCAGAAGCTCCGTTGGTCCTGGCTCTCGATCTCGGGAGTTCTTCGCTCCGCGCGCTCATCTACGACGCCCAGGGCCGCGAGGTCCTGGGGACCGAGGGACGGACTCCCCTGCGGTGGACCGAAACGCCGGACGGCGGCGTCGAGACGGATCCGGATCGCCTCCTCGACGGCGCCTTCCACGCGATCGACCAGGCGGTGGCCGGCGGCGGAGGAGCCGCGCCGAGCATTGCGGCCGTCGGGGTCTCGACCTTCTGGCACAATCTCATGGGGATCGGCCGCGACGGCCGTCCATCGACGCCGCTCTATTCCTGGGCCGACGAGCGAAGCGCGGAGGCCGCCCGCACCCTCCGCGAGCGGCTGGACGAGGCGGCGGTCCGCCGGAGGACCGGGTGCGTCTTCCACCCGAGCTACCCCGCGGCCAGGCTCCTCTGGCTGCGCGGGCGGCATCCGGAGGCATTCCGGGCGACGCACACCTGGCTGAGCATCGGCGAGTACCTGGCGCACCGGTGCTTCGGCCGCGCGGCGTGCAGTATCTCGATGGCGTCGGGGACCGGCCTCTTGAACCAGGAGCGCTTCGAGTGGGATGCAGAGCTGCTGGAGGCGATCGGCCTGACCCCGGAGCGCCTCGCGCCGATCGTGGATCTGGGAGATCCGCTGAGCGGGCTCGCGCCCGCCTTTGCCGCGCGCTGGCCCGCGCTGCGGGATCGGCCCTGGCTCCCTGCCGCCGGCGACGGGGCGCTCAGCAATCTCGGCACAGGATGCGTGACGCCCTCCCGCGCCGCCCTGGTGGTGGGGACCTCGGGCGCGCTGCGCGTCCTGCATGGGGCGGAGCCGTTTGAAGTGCCGCGCAGCCTCTGGCACTATCGGCTCAACCGCACCCGGGTCCTCACCGGCGGCGCCGTCAGCAACGGCGGCAACCTCTTCCGGTGGATGCAGGAGCAGTTTGCGTTCGGGCCGCCCGAGGAGATCGAGCGCGGCCTGCGCTCGCGTCTGAGAGACCCTCGCCGCGGAGCCGCCCGCCGCCTCGTGGTGCTTCCCTTCCTGGCCGGGGAGCGCAGCCCCGAGTGGCCGCTGTGGGCGCGCGGAGCCGTGGTCGGCATGACGCTCTCCACCGAGCCGCTCGATCTGCTGCAGGCGGGCCTGGAGGCAATCGCCCTGCGGTTCGGGCTGATCTGGGATCAGCTCCGGGCGGTCGTTCCGAACGTCCAGGAGATCGTGGGGAGCGGCGGGGCCCTCCTGCGATCTCCCGCCTGGCTGCAGATCATGGCCGATGTGCTGGGACACCCGATCATCGCCTCGGGGATAGCGGAAGGCAGCAGCCGCGGGGCCGCGCTGCTCGCGCTCGAGTTCTTGGGCGCCGCGCGGGCGGAGGAGATGCCCGCCCCGCTTGGCGATGCGTATCGCCCCGATCCCGCGCAGCATGCCCGGTACCTGGAGGCGCGGACAGCGCACCTTGCGGTCGAGGCCGCGCTGGCCCCCCTGCAGGAGGAAGATCGAGTAGAATAGTCGGGGACAATAACAATAGGTAAGGACGCGCGTGCCGGGCACGCGCGGGGGCGGTGTGATGGCGACACGGATTCAGACGATCGAGGAACTCTGCATCAACAGCATCCGGGCCCTGTCCATTGATGCGGTGGAGAAGGCCCGCTCGGGCCATCCCGGCATGCCGCTGGGCGCGGCGACGATGGCGTACGTCCTGTGGACGCGCCACCTGCATCACCACCCGCGTTCCCCGGGGTGGCCGGACCGCGACCGCTTTGTCCTTTCGGCCGGGCACGCGAGCATGCTGCTCTACAGTCTTTTGTACTTGACCGGGTACGACCTGACGCTGGATGACCTCAAGCAGTTCCGACAGTGGGGCAGTCGGACGCCCGGGCATCCCGAGCGCGGCGTCACGCCCGGCGTGGAGGTGACGACGGGGCCGCTCGGGCAGGGGTTCGGAAACGCCGTGGGACTGGCGATGGCGGAGCGGTGGCTGGCCGCCACCTTCAACCGGCCCGGCCACACGATCGTGGACCACTACACGTATGTCATGGCCAGCGATGGGGACATGATGGAAGGCGTCGCCTCGGAGGCGGCATCGCTGGCCGGCCACTTCCGGCTCGGCCGGTTGATCGTCCTGTACGACGCCAACCTGGTCAGTCTCTCCGCCACGACCAACGTGACATTTACCGAAGACGTCGGCGCGCGATTCGAGGCCTACGGCTGGCACGTGCAGCGGATCGACGGCCAGGATGCCGGGGCCGTCGACGCGGCGCTGGCCGCGGCCCGCGCGGTCGAGGACCGGCCCTCGCTGATCGTGGCGCGGACGCACATCGGATACGGCAGCCCCCACCGGCAGGACACCTTCCAGGCGCAC
>DATHLI010000083.1:0-6457 GCA_035488355.1 bacterium
GACTGGCGAAAACTTGCGCGGGCGATGGGCAGCCTGAGCGAAGCCCCGATCTTCATCGACGACTCGGCGACCCTGTCGGTGATGGAGATGCGGGCCAAGGCCCGCAAGCTCAAGGCGGAACACGGCCTGGGGATGATCGTCATCGACTACATGCAGATGATCCAGTCCTACAAGCGCGCCGAGAACCGCACCCAGGAGCTCAGCGAGATTGCCCGGGGCATCAAATCCCTGGCCAAGGAGCTCGACATTCCCATCATCGCCATCTCGCAGCTGAGCCGGGCCGTGGAGGCCCTGGGATCGAAGCGGCCGATGCTGAGCCATTTGAGGGAGAGTGGCGAAATCGAGCAAGTGGCGGACCTCGTGATCTTTCTCTACCGCGAGGACTACTACGATGTCGAGAAGGCGCAGCGGGAGAACAAGGAAAACGTCTGCGAGATCATCATCGCCAAGCATCGCAACGGCCCGATCGGGACCATCGATCTCTTCTTCCACAAAGAATTCAGCCGCTTCGAGAACCTGGCCAGCAGCGGTCGGCACATCGCGCCGCCGCACAGCAGCGCCCCCTCACTGGAGGGCCCCGATCACCGCCTCCCACCCCGTAGACCCGGTGTCTGACCACGTGTTGGAATAACTCCCCGCCGCTGAGACGACCTGGTACGCGGCCTCGATCTTCGCGTGCAGTGGCTGCGCCGGCGCGGTGAACGCCGTCCACCAGCCCGGGATCATGCCGCCGGTGTCGCCGCCCACGGAGATGAGGAGGTCATTCGCGTTGGCCGTGGCCACGACCGCCGTCCCGATCGGGCTCGCCGACCCGGTCGCCGTCCCCGAGCCGTCCAGCGTCCCCGTCAGCCCGGACCATTCCGAGACGATCGAGCTGAGGTCGCCGCGAGAACGCGGGCCGATCAAAGTCATCGTGAGCGTCGCCGACGGGCTGCTGTCGACGGTGCCATACACAATCACCGTGTTCTCGTGGACCTGCGACCAGATGTAGTTCCAACTTGACACCCCGCCCCCGGACACGTTCACCTGCCGGTTGTTGGAGACGTTCGTGACGATCAGCACGTCCCCGGCCCGAGGCGTCTGGGGAAGCGTCACCGTCAGGGACCTGATATTCGCGCCCGAGTTCGCCGTCTGCTGCACCAGGGCGATGCCGCTCCCCTGAAGCGCAGCGATGGCGGCGTCCCACCCCGCAGACCCGGTGTCCGACCACGTGTTGGAGTACCTCCCCGCCGCGGAGACGACCTGATACGCGGCCTCGATCTTCGCATGCGGTGGCTGCGCCGGCGCGGTGAACGCCGTCCACCAGCCCGGGATCATGCCGCCGGTGTCGCCGCCCACGGAGATGAGGAGGTCATTCGCGTTGGCCGTGGCCATGGCCGCCGTGGCGATCGGGCTCGCGGATCCGGTCGCCGTCTCCAAACCGTCCAGCGTCCCCGACAGCCCGGACCATTCCGAGACGATCGAGCTGAGGTCGCCCCCCGGAGAGGGCGCGCCGATCAAACTCATCGTGAGCGTCGCCGACGGGCTGCTGCCGACGGTGCCGTACACAATCACCGTGTTTTCGCGCACCTGCGACCCGATGGAGTTCCAACTCGACACCCCGCCCCCGGACACGCTCACCTGGTTGTTGTTGGAGACCTGCGTGACGATCAGCACGTCCCCGGTCCGAGGCGTCTGCGGAAGCGTCACAGTCAGGGACGCGATGTTCGCGCCCGAGTTCGCCGCCTGCTGGACCAACGCGATGCGGGAGGTTTGACCGCCCCCCAGCAGTGCGTCCCTGAGCGGCGCCCGCCAGGCGTGGGCATCCGGGTCGTAGACGCCAAAGCCCCAGGCGAGTTCCCAGTAGCTCCAGGGGATGCCGCGGCTCTCCGATTGATCGCGCACGAGGCGCGTCCAGTTCACGCGCGAGGTCATGTCCGCCTTGTGGTAGGCCCCAAACTCGCCAAGGAACACAGGGTAGTGCCAACCGTCGGACCAGGCTTTGGCCTGGTTGAGCGGGGCGATGGCCGCCGCCTGCTGGCTGGGGTCGCAGCAGGGCACCCCCGTGGGCAGGATCGGTGACACCCACTCCGCGCCTTGATGGGTGAAGCTGAGGGGAGAGTAATTGTGGAACGTGACGATGAGATTCGCATCATTGGGCACGTGCAGGGAGGAAAGGTCGAAGTTCGCCGCGCCCAGGACGACGATGCGGTTCGGGTTGCTCCCTCGGACGACGTTCAGCGCCCGCGCCGCGAGGTCGTTCCACTTTGAAGCATTGAGCCTGCCGTGGGGTTCGTTGTAGAGCTCGAAGAGCAGATGGTTGCTCTTCCCGCTGAAGCGCCCGGCGATCTGCTGCCAGAGACTGAGAAAGCGAACGTCCAGGACGGCGTTATCGACCGCGAACTCCCCCAAGTCGAGCGGGTCGCCGTCGAGTTGGTGGTAGTGGTGCATGTCGAGCACGACGTAGAGGCCCTTGGCGAGCAGCTTGTCGATAATCGATTCGACTCGCACCAAGAACGCCGGATCGATCGTGAACGGCGCCGTCGCTGCCGCATGGTTGCTCCAGCGCACCGGCAAACGCACCGTGGCGAAGCCGGCGGCGGCCGTGACGTCGATAAACTCGTCCCGCACAGCCACGGCGCCCGCGGGCACCCAGACACCTTCTTGGGTCCCCTCCAGCATGTTGCCGAAGTTCACCCCGCGGCCCAACGCAGCGGCGGTGGCCCAGGCCGCGCCGGAGCCCCCGGGCGGACTAGTATTGGCCATGGGGGGAAAGGCCTCGATGCCGGGACTCTCGCCGGCCGCGAACGCGCCTCCTCCGCACACCGAAACCACAGCGATGATCGGCAGCGCCAACAGGATCCGGGCGACTTGTCCCAACCGTCATTCCCCCCGCGGATCGCCTCACTGCCAACGCTGTAACGCTCAGCCGGAGCTCCAACTATCGGGGCCGGATCTACGCGGTCAAAGGCGGGCTGAGACGAACACGGCGTTGTACTTGTCTGCTCGCCTTGGATCGTAACCTTTCGAGTATAGTTATACCGTTCATGAATCCCGGCCGTCAATCATCAATCGCACATCGAGCGTCCGCCGCGGGACAGCGTGGCGCGAAGAGTCTGGGAGCGGGCAGATGGAGTTAGGACTCTCGACAAGCGTCCTCGGCCTGCGGGCGCTGCCCGAGGGGCTCGCGGTCTTCGGCGCCCTCGGCGTCCCGTGGGTCGAGATCCACGGGTATATGCCGGAGGAGTTCGATTTCAGCGACGCGTCGCTCGTTCACGCCACACGGCGGGCGCTCGAGCGCTACCACCTTCGGCTCTGGTCGTGCCATAGTCCCTCGGGCGAGGCGGTCGACCTCGCCTCGTCCGACGCCGACCTGCGGCTGCGGTCCCGCGCGGCGCTGGAGGCAGCGATGCGCGCCGCCGCGGACCTCGGCGCCCGGATCTTTGTGTGCGATGCGGCGCGGCCGCACACCGACGACTCACCGGCGCAGGCCGACGCGCGGCGGCGGCTCTACGCGGACAGCCTGCGGGTTCTGCTCGGGGGCGCCGCCCGGCTCGGCCTCCGGTTCGTGATCGAGAACCAGCCGCGCGGTGGGGCACGTTTTGTCTCTCCCGCGGACTTCCTCCGCCTGGAGGGCGAGTACGGCCTCGTCGGGCTCGGGGCGTGCTGGGACACCGGGCACGGGTGGATCGCCGGCCAGGCGCCGGAGGTCGCCTGCCGCCTGGGGACTCGCCTGGCCACGATCCACGCCCACGACAACGACGGCAAGGGGGACCGCCACTGGCTTCCCTCGAGAGGCGGGATCGCCTGGACGCCCTTCCTGACGTGCCTGCGACGCATCGGCTACAGCGGACCGTTCATGATGGAATTAGGGCCGCCGGACCCCCGGACCCCTGAAGCCGTGGAGCGCCTGGTCGGCGATGCCGTGGCGGTCTACCGGCGGCTCGTGGAGCCGGGTGCGGGTTAGCGGCTCCTCGGTCGACGCCGGAGCACCTCGAAACAGCGGCTCGCCGCCTCGAGGCCGGCCTGGAAGATTTCCGGATCCTGGCCCATCCCGATGCGCAGATGGTGCTCGCGGCCGAAGGCCGAGCCCGGAGCCAGCATGACGTCGTAATCAACGGCCAGCCTGTCGGCGAGCTCGAGCGACGCGATCTCGGGTTCGAGCCGGTAGCGCACCAGCGCCAGCAGCCCGCCGCGCGGCGGCGTCCAGGAGAGGATCTCGGAGTGCCGCGCGATCCATCGCGTGGTGGCGGCCAGATTCGCGGCGATGATGCGGCTGTTGCGCTCGATGATCCGCTCGCGGTGGCGGAGCGCGAGCTGGGCGATGGCATCGTTGAGCTTGCCGGGGCTGAGCGAGACGTAGTCGCGTATCCCGAGACAGGCGGAAATCACGTCCCAGGGAGCGGCGATCCACCCGATGCGCAGGCCTGGAAGCCCGAACGGCTTGGACACCGTGCCGACGCTGATGCCGCGCGGTCCGTGGTCGACCATCGGCGGCGCGAACGGGTCGCCGCCGGGGACGGTGAGCCAGCGATAGGCCTCGTCGCACAGCACCCTGGCCCCGACCGGCTCGGCCAGCGCGTACACGCCGCGCGCCTCCTCCGGTGACAGCACGGCACCGGTGGGATTGTGCGGCGTGTTGACGACGATCAGGCGCGTGGTCGGCCGGACCAGCCGCGCCAGCGCGTTCACGTCGAACCGATGATCTTGGCCCACATCCCACAGCGAGACCTCGCAGCCGAGGGCCCGCGGCACGCTGGAGAGCTGCTGGTAGGCGGGGTAGGACACGACCACATGGTCGCCGGCGCCCAGGAGAGCGCTGAACAGCAGAAAGTTCGCCTCGATCGCGCCGGTGGTGACCAAGATATTGTCGGGATCGCAGTCCGTGTAGGTGGCGGCGATCAACGAACGCAGGGCACGAGTGCCAACCGCTTCTGAGTAGCCGAGCGGCATCTCGAGCAGGGAATCCAGCGTGGCCCGGCGCTCGTCCGCCGGCAGCCAGTCGAGCAGGTCGGCAAGCCGCAGGGGCAGGATGCCGCTTTCCGCGATGTCGTAGCGGGCGTGGAGCTCGTGCCGGGTCATCCAGCGCTCGAGCGCAAAGGGTTCGATCTTCACCGGGTCACCTGGCCTCGTCCCTGACGACGAGCTCGTAATGGCGCACCCGCGGGTCAAAGGCCGTCAGCAGAGCGGCGGCGTCATCGGCGACAACGGCTTCCTCCGGGTCGGGACCGGCGAACCGTCGTATCGCATCGAGCGACTGCCACCAGGTAATCACGAGGATCTCGACCGCGGCGGAGACTTCCCGCTCGAGCAGCACGGCGCCCGCGTACCCGTCCACCTGTTTGACCGCCGGCAGGACATGGGTCCTCAGATGGCCGGCGTAGGCTCGGGCCCCAGCGGGCGTGGCGCGCGCCGACCACAGACGCGCGATCACCGGACACCGCCGATCGGGGCCTTCCCGGACGGTTCGTGGCCAACCACGACCGCCCAGGGCTGCACCTCCCAGCGTGTCACCACGCCCTTGACCACGTAAGGATCGCGCTGCGCGAAGGTTTCCGCGATCGAGCCGTGCGGGGCGCGAAACACGAGCAGCGCCCGATCCGGGGGATCGCCCAATGCCCCGGCCAGGAGCAGCTCCCCGCGGTCATGGGCTTCCCTGACGAGCCGGAGATGTTCCTCGCGGTGCGGTGCCCGGCGGGCAACAAAGTCATCGACCACGTAGTAGATCAGCGCGTAACAGTTCATGCCTCGCCGCCTCCCTTCATCTCGTTACCGGGTCATATCGCTCGCCGGCCGCATCTGTCCTCACGAATGGTCGGGGCCGGCCCCGACCTTCGCTGAAATTCGAAAACCTCCCTCCGCGCCAATACGACGCGGGTGATTTCTCACTGCCTCACGACGCCGGCGCGGCGAAAAAAGTTACAGGACCTGCGCACCGGGCAGACAGAGCAGCGCGGGCGGCCCGCCTTGCAGGTCTCGCGCCCGTGGCGAATCAGCAGCAGGTGGAACGGCCCGTAGCGGGCGGGCCGGACCAGCGCCTCGATCCATTCGTGCGCCTTCTCCGCGGACAGCCGATCGGGGATGATCCCGATGCGCCTCCCAACGCGGTAGACGTGGGTGTCGACCGGGAACGCGGACTTCTCAAGGCCGAAGAGGAGCACGATGGCCGCCGTTTTGGGGCCCACCCCGTCGAGGCTCCGGAGCCACGCCTTGGCGCGATCGACCGGCCACCCCCGCAGAAAATCCAGCGAGAGCCGCCCCCGCTCGGCGGTGACGCGCTTCAGGAGGGCCTGGATGCGCGGCGCCTTGAGCCTGCTCAGGCCGGCGGGGCGTACCGCGTCGATCACCGCTTCGACCGGCGCGTCGCGCAGAATCTCCCAGGACGGGAACCGCCCCCGCAGCCGCTCGAACGCCCGCCGGCTGTTGGTGTCGCTGGTGTGCTGAGAGAGGACGGTGTGGATGAGCGTCGAGAGCGGGT
>DATHLI010000084.1:0-2619 GCA_035488355.1 bacterium
CTATCGGTGGTCATAGGCCGCGCCGCTCCCGGGGAGAGATAGTCTGTGTTCAGCGGTCGAGCCGCAAGGAGGGATTGATCTTCTCCCCGAGAGTGGCACCTCGCATTAGATCTCATTCGACACGAAGCATGACATAAGAGGGAGGGATCGGGATGCGGCGGGGAGTGGCAGGCGTGCTGATGTTGGCGACATCGGCGGCGTTAGCGATCGGCTGGGCCGTCGGGGCCGGGCCCCTTCACGCCCAGGAAAACAGGGTCGGCGGAACGTGGACGGTCGCGCTCGGCGAGGAGCCGGATACCCTCGACCCCCAAAAGACCGGCGCGGCCGTTGCGGCGCAGATCTTCACGCTCGTGGGGGAGCCGCTCCTGGCCAAGGATTTCCAGAGCCGGATCGTGCCGGGACTCGCCGAGTCGTGGACGGTCGGCGGCGACGGGCACGCGTGGACGTTCAAGCTCCGGGCCGGCGCCGTCTTCCACGACGGCACACCGGTGACGGCGGCGGCCGTCAGGGCGTCGATCGTGCGCGCGCTCGCCCCGGAGACCAAGTCCCCGGTCGCCAAAGCGCAGCTCGGCCCGGTCACCGCCATCGACGCGCTCGACGACCGGACCCTGCGGATCACGCTCAAAGAACCGTTCGCGCCCTTCATGGCCAACCTCACCGATCCGCGCCTCTCGCCGATCAGCGTCAAAGCGGCCGAGGCCGCGGGGGCCGGCTTCGGCCGCGCGCCCGTGAGCGACGGGCCGTACACGGTCAAGGAGTGGGTCTCCGGCCACCACATCACGCTGGCGCGGAACCCGGCGTTCGCCTGGGGCCCGCCGTACATGCACCGGGGCCCGGCGTATCTCGACCAGGTGACGTTCCGGATCATTCCCGACTCGGCCACCCAGGTGGCGGCGTTCGAGAGCGGCGAGGTGAGCCAGATCCAGATCCCGCCCCACGACGTGACCCGGCTGGTCGACGGCAAGAAGTACCAGATCTTCCACTTCCTGCGCAAGGGCGTCGGATTATTCCTGGAGTTCAACACGGCCCGGGCACCCTTCAACGACCTCAAGGTGCGCCGGGCGATGAACTATGCCATCGACAAGGACGTCCTCGTCAAGGTGGCCCTGGAAGGGCAGGGGGAGCCCGCCTACGGCCCGCTCCCGCCGTCGATCTGGGGATACTGGCCCGGCATCGTCGACTACGCGCCGCACTACGATCCCGGCAAGGCCAAGCGGCTATTCGCCGAGGCCGGGTACGTCATGGGTCCCGACGGACTGCTCGAGAAGGCCGGCCGCCCGTTGAGCTTCACCGTGTTCATGGCCCCGATCGATACCTGGACCCGCAGCGCGCAATTGATGCAGGCCGGCCTGCGCGCGTTCGGGGTGAAGATGGACATTCAGACGTACGAGTTCGGCACCCTCCTCGAGATGCTCAAGCGGGGCGAGCACCCCGCGGACCTCATGGGATACACCTACAACGAGCCGGACATTCTCTTCGTGTGGTTCGACTCCGTCAACATCGGCGCCGGCCTCAACTTCAGCCACTACTCGGATGCGACGCTCGACGGGATGATCGATGCCGCGCGCCGGACCATGGACACCGGGAGGCGGGCCGCCCTCTACGCCGACCTGCAGCGGTATGTCGTGGACAAGGCGCTGTGGGTGCCGCTGTGGACGAACTTGAACTATATCGCGCTCCAGCCGTCCATCAAGGAGGCCAGGGTCCATCCGGACGGATACGTCTTTCTCGGCGACGCGTATCTGGTGAAGCCGTAGCGATGCGGGGCGGCCGGCCCGCGGGGTCGCCCACCGCGGGCCGGCCGCCGGCGAAAGCGGGATGATCGGCTACACGCTGCGCCGCGTGGGGATGACGCTGCTGGTCCTCCTCGCGGTGTCGGTGCTCGTCTTCCTGATGAGCCACCTCACCCCCGGCGACCCCGCCACGATCATGCTGGGGGAGAACGCGTCGAGGGCCGACGTCCTCCGACTGCGCCGCGAGCTCGGGCTGGACCGGCCGCTGCCCGCGCAGTACGGGCGATACCTGGCCAACGTCCTCCGGGGGGACCTCGGCCGATCGATCCGGTCCGGCCGGCCGGTCGCCGGGGAGATCTGGGAGCGATTTCCTCCCACGCTGCAGTTGACCCTCGCGGCGACGGCCGTCGCCATCGTGGCCGGCGTCCTGCTCGGAGCGCTCGCCGCGACCTCGCGGAACCGGGTGGTCGAGACGCTGCTGATGAGCGCGTCGCTGGTCGGGATTTCCATGCCGTCCTTCTGGCTCGGCCTGCTGTTGATCCTGTTCTTCGGACTGGCGCTCCGCTGGCTGCCGATCGCCGGCGGGAGCGGCTGGCAGGCGCTCGTGCTCCCCGCGGTCACGCTGGCGGCTCAGGCGGCCGCGGTGCTCGCCCGCCTCACCCGCGCCAGCCTGCTGGAGGTCCTCCCCAGCGATTACGTGCGCACGGCCCGGGCCAAAGGCGTGACCTCCCGGCGCGTCCTGTTCCATCACGCCCTGAGGAACGCGTTGATCCCCGTCGTCACCGTGATCGGCCTCCAGTTCGGCGGCCTGCTCGGCGGAGCGGTGATCGTGGAATCGGTGTTCGCCCGGTCGGGGCTCGGGCGCTTCGCGGTCGGCGCGATCCAG
>DATHLI010000085.1:0-6384 GCA_035488355.1 bacterium
CGACCGCGGCATCCTCCGGCGGGGTTCCGCGATTGCTCTGACCGTCGCTCAGGAGGACCACGGTGGCCGGCGGGAGTTGCTCCGGCGAGGCGGGAGGGACGACGGGGGCCATGCCGTTCTCCGGGCGCGCCCGCCCCGGCAGTGCATAGATGGCCTCCAGGAGCCCGTCGCCGATCGCCGTGGCGAACTCCAGCGTCAGCCCGTTGATTGCCTGGATCACGCGGTCGTGGTCGTCTGTCGGAGGCGTGACGAGGGTCGCATAACTGCTGAACGAGACCAGCCCCACTTTGGCACCCCGCGGCAGCGCGCGGACGAACTCGACCGCCGCCTTCTTCGCCGCCTCGATGCGGTTCGGCACGACGTCGTGGGCCATCATGCTGCGGCTGACGTCGATGCTCAGCATCACGACCGTGCGGTTGTCCGGCACCGGCACAGGCGCCATCGGCCGCGCCAGGGTGAGGATGACCGCGCAGAGCGTCAGGAGGTACAGACCGGCCGGCACATGGCGCCGCCAGGGTTTCCCCGCCGCCGCTGCCTGCGCGACGAGATCGAGACTGGAGTAGCGGACCCTCACGCGGGACGGCCGGCGCAGCATCCAGATATACCCGCCAATGAGCGCGGGAATGAGCAGGTACAGCAGCAGAGCCGGCGGCCAGAGGAACATCATGGAAGCCGGCCCGCCCACACCAGCGAGATCACCCCGCCCGCCAGCAGCAGCAACCCCGCGCCCCCGACGAACATCGAGGAGACTTCGGTCTTGCGGGTCTCCCAGCCGATCACCCGCCCCAGGTCCCGGTAGATCTGCCTGAGCTCCTGGCTCGTGGACGAGAGGAAGAACTTCCCATCCGTGGTCGCGGCGATCTGCTGAAGCAGCGTGGGATCGAACGGCACGAAGACCATCTGCCCCTGGAAACTGAACACGCTCCCGCCCTGGGTCCCGAGGCCGATGGTGTAGATCTTCACCTTCTGGGATTTGGCCAGGATGGCCGCCTTCAAGGGGTCGGTGCCGGCGTTGTTTCCCCCGTCGCTCAGCAGAATGATTGCCGCCGGCGAGAGATCGTCGGGGCGCGCCGGCGGGGGGGACGGTGACGGGACGGCGGACGGCGGCTGCTGGAGGACCGGCGGCTGCGCGGGTCCAAACGGACCGAGCTGGGCGTCCGGGAGCTCGACCACCCGCCCGGGCAGCGCCTTCAATGCGACCATGATGCCGTCGCCGATCGCCGTCGCTTCCTGGGGCTTGAGCGTCGCGATCGCCTGCTTGACCGCCTCATGGTCGGGCGTCGGCGCAATCATCAGCGTCGCATACGTGCTGAACGACACCAGGCCGATCCGGGGGCCCTGAGGAAAGACGTCCACAAACGCGCGGGCGGCCGCCTTGGCCGCCTCCAGCCTGCTGGGCGGGACATCGGGCGCGACCATGCTGCCGCTCGTGTCGACCGCCAGCACGACGACCGCTTTGTTCACCGGCATCGGGAGGCCCATGACCGGCCGGCTCACGGCGCCGAGGAGCAGCGCCAGCGCGACAAAATACAGCGCCATGCTGACGTGCCGGCGCAGTCCCGGCATCGAGGTGGCCAGCTGCGCGAACAGCGGCCCCTCGGCGAACCGTCCGGCGGCGCGGCGCCGGGCCTTCCGTACGCCGAGGACGTACCAGGCCACGAAGGCCGGCAGCAGCAGGAGGCCCCAGAGCATTACTGGCCAGGTAAATTCCACCGGCGCCTCTTCCGGAACGTCACAAACTTCAACAGGGGATCGACCAGCGATGTGCCGGTGGACAACCGAAGCATGTCGACCGACGCCCGCCGCATCAGCTCGGCCAGCCGGGCGTCGCGCGCCTCCACCAACCGGCGATAGACCTCACGCACGTTCCGGTCGGAGGTATCGACCCACACCTGCCGCCCCGTCTCCGGATCCTCCAGGTAGATGCCTCCGACATCCGGCAGTTCCCGCTCCCGCGGGTCCTCGATCCGGACGGCGATGACATCGTGCCGTTTGCCGAGCTCGGCCAGGGCCGCGTCCCACCCATCCGGCGAGTGGAAGTCAGAGATGAGAAAGACGAGAGACCGCCGGCGGACGATGCGCCCCATCTGCTGCAGCACGGCGCCGAGATCCGTCCGGCCGCCCCCGGATACGGGCGGCTCGGCGGCCAGGGCATGGACGATGCGTAGCGGCTGCTGGCGTCCTGTGCGCGGCGGCACGAAGAGTTCCCCCGTCCGTGTCGGAAATCCGATCGTCCCGACCTTGTCCCCGTGCCGGGCGATGATGTACGCGGCGACCCCGGCGAAGTCCACGGCCACCTGGCGCTTGAACTGCTTCACAGTCCCGAAATCCATCGAGGGGGACAGGTCCACCAGGAGCCAGGCCGTCAGCTCCTTTTCCTCGCGGTACTGGCGCACGAACAGCTGATTCATCCGCGCGGTCACGTTCCAATCGATCCGGCGGACCTCGTCCCCGGGCTGGTACTGACGCACTTCCGCCAGGTCAAGGCTGGGGCCGTAGAACACCCCCGTGTAGTCGCCGAACAGGAAGCCGTCGAGGCGCCGGACGACCTTAAACTCGAGGCGCCTCAAGATTCGCTCGGGTGTCTCCATAGGGATCTCCGATGTGGACCTTGGGAACCGGCACCGCCTCGCTCACCCGCTGCAGCAGGTGCTCCGGCGTGATGTCGTGGGCCAGGGCCTCGTACGAGAGGATGAACCGGTGGCGCAAGACCTCCGGCACGAGGTCCCGGACGTCCTCCGGCATCGCGTATTCCCGCCCTCGCAGCAGCGCCAGGGCCTTCGCCCCGATGATCAGGTTCAGGGACCCGCGGGGGCTGCTGCCGTAGGAGATGAACTTCGCCAGATCGCCGAGCCCGAACTCCTGGGGGGTGCGGGTCGCGGTCACGAGGCTCACGGCGTACTCGTGCAGCTTGGGATCCACGTAGACGGCCTCGGCAATCTTCTGGAGCTCGAGGAGTTCATCCGCACGGATGATCCGGGACACCGTGGGCGATTGCTCGGTGATCCGGTCCACGACCGTCATCTCCTCGTGGAACGACGGGTAGGAAATCACGACCTTGAACATGAACCGGTCGACCTGGGCCTCGGGGAGCGGGTAGGTGCCTTCGCTCTCGATCGGATTCTGGGTCGCCAGCACGAGGAACGGGTCGGGGAGCGTGAACGTCTGCTTGCCGATCGTGACCTGGCGTTCCTGCATCGATTCGAGGAGCGCGGATTGGACCTTCGCGGGCGCCCGGTTGATCTCATCCGCCAGCACCAGGTTGGCAAAGACCGGGCCCGTCTCGACCTCGAACGTCCCGCTCTTCTGATTGTAGATTCGCGTCCCAATCAGGTCGGCGGGGACGAGGTCGGGGGTGAACTGGATGCGGCGAAACTGGCAGTCCAGCACCTGCGCCGTCGTCTTGATCGCCAGGGTCTTGGCGAGCCCGGGGACGCCCTCGATCAGGATGTGCCCACGCGAGAGCAGGGCCACCAGGATCCGTTCCAGCATGAGATCCTGCCCCACGATAATCTTCTTGACCTCGTAGAGCACCTTGCGCATGGTGCTGGCGGCTTGCGCAAACGTCTCGGTCGGGTAGCGCAGGACACGCATCCGGGGGGGCTGCTGATTCTCGGCCACGGCGTCCACCTCGTGTGCAGCTTCTATATAGTTATCGACCAGGCGACCCGACTCCTACCTCGACCCTAGTACCCTTCTATAGAAGATACCCACTCATGCAAGTAACATACCCATTCGCCTCCCACACCGGCCAAACCATCCGGAGATCGGGGTCATTCCCTGAGGCCCGGCCGGGGGGCAGGGGCCCCCGGTGCGGGGGACGCAAGGCGAACCAGGATCCAGGGGCTCCGGTCAACCGGCGTCCGGAGCGGGCCCACGGTCGCCGCCTGGAGAAGGAAGCTCACCGGATCGCCCACGGAGGCCAGCGGTAAGGCGACACAGATCCGCGATCCCACGGTCCGCGCGGCCACCCCGGCCGGCAACGGGAGATCTTGCGGCAGCGTCCGCCGCGATGTGAGCGACCGCGGGACGCGAAAGACCAGCGGCAGCCTGGCCATATGCCCATCCCGGTAGAACAGGCGGAGTTCCAGGCGGTACTGCGCCTCCCGCATGGGCGGGTTCCGCAGCCGCAGCGCGACATAGAGGCGCGTGGAGTCGCGGGCGAGTGCGACGGAGTCGAGCTTGGCGCTGCCTTCGGCGGCATGGAGCATGGAGCCCCCCGAGGGCATGCGCATCAACAGGGGCAGGCGCGCGCACGCTTCGGGAGTCCCCAATGCCAACCCCTTCCCTTCCAGCCACGGCGGCTGGATCTGGGGGCGGAGCCCAAACAGTTCGTTCCGGCGGACGAAGCTCAGCATGTAGGCCCGCATCAGATCCACCTGGCTGCGGTACTCGAGGATCGCCAGGCGCTTGGCATCCTCATCGGCCGGCCCGATTGGATACTGGGCCCATCCCGGTCCGGCCGCCGTGAGCTCAGGAGGTGGGGTGAGATAGAGGTCGGGAGCGTATGCCCCGGGCCGCGGCCAGATTCCGTGGTGGACCAGATAGTGCCAGACGCGAACCGTCTTGGTCCACGGCTCCTGCCGGAGCGTGAGCCGCTCGAGCGCGGCGGCGACGAACGCTCCGGCCGCCCAGTGATCACGATGGGTATCGGCGGGATGGTGCGTCACGATGATGGTCGGACGCTCCTGCCGGAGCACGCGCTCAACATCCTCGAGGACGTTTTCGCCGCAGTAGCGCGCTTCGTGCCGGTAGGTCAGCGCATACGGGGAGAGACTGCGCCGTGTATACGGCGAGGTGTACGGCCGCCGGCAATCCCAGGCGGACCCCCACAAGACGGCGAGCCCACGATCGGGGTATCCGAGGAAGGTGAGCTGTGATGGGGACAACCCGACACGCCCGGCGGCGGCGAACCCTTCCTGCTGTCGCCGGCGCCCGTACTCGATGAATCGGTTGGGCGTGCTGAACAGGGTGTGAAATCCCACGTCGACGCCCTCGACGTAGCCATCGCCGTTGGTAAACGTCACGATGCGCACCCGGGCCCCGGCGGCGATCGCGGCATGGATCAGGCCCCCGGCGCCGAGGATCTCGTCATCCGGGTGCGCCCCGAACACGACGAGTGAGTCGTTCCGGGTCGGCCGGTACGCGGCCGCGGGGATGGCCTCGTTGGAGGAGGCCGCCAGGACCGCCGGGGGAGACACCTGCTCCATCGCCCGGAGGGGACGGGCCGCCTGGGCCGCCATAGTGAGCACCGTGATCACCGCGGCCGTTTCGAGCACTCGACGCAACATCGGTGTGCCCGCGGAGGGTCTCCTCCCAAAGAAACCTGCAAACCAATTCGCAGCTGCCCAAACCCGCCCCTCCCATGCGGGTGTCGGGAGACGATCGGGACGGCCCTGAGGGTGCAGGCCTATGGTCCTTCCCCCGCATCGAGCAGCAGGTCCGTGACCAGGTCTCGGACTCTCTGCAATTCATGTTGTTCCGCGACCGACAGCCGCGCCCGATGGTCACCCTGATCCATCACCAGCACCAGCGCTACGTGCAGCGTCTTCAACTCCTCCACCGTCAGCGCCAGCGGGATTGCGGCGGCCCCTTCGTTCGGGTCCTGGCCGGCCCCGGCCCGGTTGGCCCCATCCTCACCGTCACCGGGCGGCGCCTCGACTTCCCGGCCTCGGTGCTTCTGACAGAGATGCGGCCTGTCCGGATCGGCGAAGATCTGCTCTGGATGGCGGACACCGTATCCCGCCTCCACCAGCCTCCACTTGCCGTTGGGGGCGTTGGTCCAGGCCAGGCGATCGCTTTTGCCGCAGTACCGGCACGTGGCGTATTTCTTGACCGGCACCAGTTTGCTCGTTATCCTCGCCACTCTCTGGCCCCCCGCGTCGATCCGGCGCCTTCAGGCGTTCCTTGAGCTTGTAATGCCCATCTCGACAGGTTGCCCAGACCCCGCGCCGACATTCGCCGGGTTATGCTCATAAGCCGGAACACACCTGGGGTCAACTGGTTGGACGATGCCTGCGTCTCCAAAGACGCGGGGTGCGCGGAGAGGGCCACGATGTGTCGAAAGGCCGCCCTCAATGAGGGCGGCCTTCGGCGTTGTACGGCTTACCCTGCTTGGTTTTGGTCGGGGCGCCCGGACTTGAACCGGGGACCTTCTGCTCCCAAAGCAGACGCGCTACCAAGCTGCGCTACGCCCCGAGCGCTTTGATGCTATCACGCCCACCACCCTTCTGCAAGGAATCTGGCACCGGACCGGTGAATGTGGCGGAGCCTCCAATCTCGCACGCACGGAGCGCAGGAGTGCCTCACGACCCGCCCACCCCGTCGGAACGCCTTGCCAGGCTGGCCGACGGCTACCTCACCTCCTTGTATGACACGTACCCG
>DATHLI010000086.1:0-10022 GCA_035488355.1 bacterium
ACCTCACGCGCGCCGTTGCGCCGGCAGAGGGCGTCGATGGTCCTGGCCGAGGGCGCGAGGACTTCCCGGACCCCCTCCACCTCGATGAGGAGCACGGCGCCGGCATCGAGCGGGAGCCCGGCGTGGACGGCCGGCTCCACGGCCTCCACGGTCAGCTGGTCGATCATCTCCAGCGCGGTGGGACCGATCCCCGAAGCGATGATCTCGGCGACCGACTGGCTCGCCTGCTCGATCGTCGGGAAGATGCCGAGCATCGTCAGGAGCCCTTCGCGGCGGCGCATCAGCCGGACCGTGACGGCGGTGACGATGCCGAGCGTACCCTCCGACCCGACGACGAGGCCTGGGAGGTCGAGCCCGGGCTCGTCCGCGCCGCGGCCGCCGAGCTGCACCACCGACCCGTCGGCCAGCACCAGCTCGAGGCCGAGCACGTGGTTCGTCGTGACTCCGAACGCCAGGGTATGCACGCCGCCGCTGTTGTTCGCCACGTTTCCGCCGACGCTGCACGCCGACTGGCTGCTGGGATCGGGCGCAAAAAAGTACCCGCGCGCCTGCACGGCTGCCGTGATGTCCAGGTTGATGACGCCGGGCTCGACGACGGCATACCGGTTGTCCAGGTCGACGTGCAGGATGCGCTTCATCCTGGCGAGCGACACGATGATGCCGCCGATCGGGGTGATCGCTCCCCCCGCGAGCCCGGTGCCAGCGCCGCGGGCGATCAGCGGCACGCGGTGGCGGCGCGCAACCGCGACGATCCCCACCACCTCGTCCCGCGAGAGCGGGCAGACGACGAGGTCGGGTAGGGCGGCCATAAAGTTGCAGCCATCGTATTCGTACGCGATCAGATCGGTCGGATGGGTGAAGATGTGGTCGGGCCCCACGATCTCCTGCAGGCCCCGGGCCAGGGCGGTCCGATCGTCGATGCGGCGGCGGAGGTCGGCGAGCTGCACGGCGTCAGTATAACATACTGGTCCGCGCGCCCGATCGATACCGGCGCGGTCCCCCGTTTGAGTCGGGAGATCATCCCAACGATAGAAGGCCGGAGGAGCGCCGGGACGGTAAGTTGCCGGTACGAATGAGCTCGCCGCGTGCGGGGACGTGCCGCTACGAGCAAGAGGGGTGGACCATGAGAACGTTGCGGCCGGAGCCGGCGAGGACCCTGCGGGCAGCCCTGACCAAGCGCATCGTGTTGGGCCTCCTGCTGGCGTTTTTCGCCATCGTCGCAGGGTGGGCGCTCTCTCCAATGATCGGCGCCGACCAGGCCACACTGGACTACATGTATCAGCCCTAGCAGGTCCCCAGCGGGTCCGCGTTAGGCGCCGGCCGCCGGCTCAGTGACGAATCGGTCGATGGCGTCTGTCATGCCGCCAATCTCCCAAGACACGTCCTGAGGGAGCGCCTGGTGGGGCGGACCCGGACGGCGCGACGGGTCTGGGCCCCTACATAGGCGACGCTCGCCAGAACGCCCACGGCAGTGAGCGGCCACCCCGCAAGCGTGTTCACAACGAGGAACGGACCCAGCGCCATGCGCGTGAGCGCGACATAGAGACCCACGGCCCGGGCGAGACACCCCACCGCCCACGCGAGCGTCAACCGGCCGAGCGCCGCGCGCACCGGCAACGTCAGCACGGCCTGCGCGTGCTGCCGGATGATCCGATCGACGACTGAGGGAAGGAGCGGGCGGCCGATCGCAACCGACCCCAGCAGTCCCAGGCCGTCGATCAGGTTTTCGGCGACCCCGCTTCCCGCAAAGATTGCGGGGCTATTCGCGGCCAGGGTCACAGCGACCTGGCCTGCTGTGAACACCAGCCCGTAAAGGACCACCGGGTCCAGGAGGCGGTACCGGATCAGCGCGTGAACTTGCAGGAAGGCCGCCCACCCGCCGCCGGCCCCCACCGCCGCCGCCAACGACCCCTGCCGGAGCCCGAAATAGAAAAGGAGCGAAGGAACGGCGGCTGCCGAAACAAACCGCCGAATCAGCTTCCATGTATCGCGCCCACTCAAGCCCAGTTCGCGCAACAACGTCCCGTCCCTCGCATGCCCTCTGCAACGCGTCTTGCTGACGGCTCATTCCCAACAGGAGAGGTCGACGGAGGCGGCCTTCACTCGGAGCGCTCGACTCTTCGCGCCAGCGCTCTCGCGCGTTGGTCCACCGCGATCTCGTACGATCGCCGCAGCAGGGCAATCGCCTTCTCGACATCCTCTTAAGCGAGGACCCAGGTCCTGAGCGCATCGTCACCGGTCCCCGTGCCCTTGGGGTGGTCCCAGATGAGGACGTGGGCGGCGCGGGGGCCGTGCATGCCGGGCACCAACTGGAAGCCGATGTCCGCCGTCTTGCTGGGGCCGGAGATCAGGGAGAGGTAGCGGGGCACCGGACGATCGAGGTGCAGGGCGGCGTACCCGCGGGCGATAACGGCGGCATCGAGGATGGTTTCGACCACGCTGTCGGCCATCGCCAGCGCGATGTGCACCGGCGGGACATTGCTGGCGGCCCGGCCAAAGCCCAACTCTTCGGCCAGGGCGACGCTCCCCGTGTCCGCGACGAGCGCGGTCGCGCCCGTCACGCCGAACTGGGCCCCCAGCAGGTGCTCGCGCCAGGAGCCGTTCTGCCCGATCCGCTCCGCATCGTCCGGCAGGACGACGATGTCCCGGCCCTCGGCCCGAAGAGCCTCGTGCACCTGCAGCGCCCGGCCGACAGCGCACGGCTGGTAGACCACGCGCGCATCTTGCGGGATGATCTCGCGCAGCTTCTCGAGCACGCCGTCGCCGCTGTCCAATCGCGCGACCTGAAACCCGACGGCGGTCATCGCCTCGACCGCCTCGCCGAGTAGCCCTGCGCGGACACGGACGCGGGTGCGCCCCCTGAGCCGCCGCAGCGATGCCAGCACTTCATCTAATATGACCGGTGGGGGCGCGGGGGCCGTCGCTTCGGGGGGCGCGGCTCCGGGCTCGTCCGGCTGCTCCGCGCTCATCTGGCCGCTCCTGTGGCGTGGTCGAGCAGTTCCATGAGATGGATGACTTCGGGAGGCCGGTCGGCGCCGGACCGGGCAAGCCCCCAGCGCACCTGCAGCAGGCATCCCGGGTTGCTCGTAACGATCAGTTCCGGGTCCGCCGCCATCAGATCCTCGACGAGGAGGTCGGCGAGGCGGCCGCTCACCTCCGGATGGACGAGGTTGAAGATCCCGGCGCTCCCGCAACAGGCTTCCCGGCGCTGGGCCTCCACCACCTTGAGGCCGGGCACATGGCTGAGGAGCCACCGCGGTTCCTTGGTGATCCCCTGGGCGATGCCGAGGTGGCAGGGATCGAAATACACCGCCCGCGCCCGGACCGGCCCCGCCTGGGCCAGGCCGTGGACCACGAGAAATTCGCTCGCATCCCGGACGCGGGCAGAGAACGCGGCCGCCCGGTCCGCGTAGCGTGGATCGTCGTGGAGCAGTTCCGCGTACTCCTTCATCGCCGCGCCGCACCCCGCGGAGTTCGTGACGATCGCCTCGCAGTCGTCGAGCCGGCTGAACGCGTTGATGACGCGCCGGGCCAGTGCGCGCGCTGCGCCCCCCGCGCCCATGTGGTGATGCAGCGCCCCGCAGCAGCCCTGGCGGCGCGGCACCCGGATCCGGCAGCCTGACCGCGCCAGCACCCGCAGGGTCGCCCAGTTGACCGGCGCGAGCCACGTGCTCATCACGCAGCCGCTGAAGAACGCAACGGTGTGCTTGTGCGGGCCGATCGGCTCGATCACCGCCGGTGGCCGCGCCATTTCCCGGGGCGCCGGCATCGGCGGCAGCAGCGGCGCCATCTCCTGAAGCCGGCGGGGGAGCCTGTTCTGGGCCATCCGGCGCAGCCCCAGCCGCTCGGCTCTATAGAGGGCCCACCCGGCGGCGCGCATGAGCGGGACGCGGCGCGCGAGGGCGAGCACCACCCGGGCGAGCCCCGGGAGCCGTTGACCGGCCGGGAGGTGCTCGCGGAGGCGGGCGTGCATGCCGGGGGTGTCGATCCGGACGGGGCAGGGGTCGACACAGGCCCGGCAGTTCAGGCACAGCGAGAGGCCTTGGCCCGCCGTCAGGTCCAGCCCGGATGTGAAGCTGGCCTGCAGGAGCCCGATGCCGCCGATGTGGGTGGTGACCCCATACTTGTCGCCGATGACCGCGTACACCGGGCAGTGGTCGAGGCAGGCCCCGCAGCTGATGCACGAGAACGCCTCGCCGAAGCCTTGGGCGACCGCCCGGCGCCGGCCGTTATCGACGAGAACGACGTGGACCTCCCTCGGGCCAAAGCCTTCCGCGGGGGCGGGGCCCGAAATGAAGGAGGCATAGGTCCCGAGCCGCTGGCCGACGCCGAAGACGCTGGCGCCCTGCATGACGGTGAGCGCGTCTTCCACCGTGCGGACGATCTTGGTGATGGGGACGACCGCAATGTGCACGGGAGGAAGCGAGGAGAGCATGCGGATGTTCCCCTCGTTCTCGACGACGCCGAGCGTTCCGGTTTCCGCCGCCAGCACATTGCCGCCGGAGAGCCCGTACCCGGCGCCGGCGAACGCGGCACGGAGGTCCTCCCGGGCAACCTTCACGATCTCTTCCGGGTCTTCCGGGAGCACTTCCCCGGCGAGTTCGCTGAACAATTCGCGGACCCGCGCCGCGGTGATCTGGATGGCCGGCGCGATGATATGTCCGCCGTAGGTGCCGTTCAGCTGGTTGATGCGGTCTCCCAGGTCGGTCTCCACGACCTGGACGCCGCGCGATTCGAGCGCTTCGACGATCCCGATTTCCTTGGCCGCGTTGCTCTTGGACTTGACGAGCGTCCCGCCCCCGACGATCCCGAGGATGTGCTGCCGCGCCTCCTCGGCCGTCCGGGCGACCACCACCGTGCAGCCGTTGCGCTCCAGCCGGTCGGTCGCGAGCCGGACCAGTTCGTCGAGGTGGTCGAGGGCGTCCGTTTTGATCGCCCGGACGCGATCTTGCAGATCGGGGTAGCGATGGCGCGCGGCGGCGAGACGGGGCCGGAGCCCGTCGAACACCACCCGGCGGGCCTGGTCCGCCGATGCGTCCGCGAGTCCTGCGGCGATGCGCTGGCTGAGGGGCGGGAGCTTCACCGGCACCCCGCCGCGCTGTGTGCAGTGGCTGTCACTTGGAGGACATTCCTGCCGCCGGCGGCAAATCCCTCCGCTGGGTCATGCGGATCTATACCATCGGTCATTCCACGCGAACGCTCGACGAGCTGGTGGCGGCGCTGCGGAGCTTCGAGATCCGGACGCTGGTGGACATCCGCACCGTGCCCCGATCGCGCCACACGCCCCAGTTCAACCGGGAGGACCTCGGCCCGCGCCTCCGCGGCCGCGGCATCACCTACCGGCACCTGCCGGGCCTCGGCGGGCTCAGGAAGCCGCGGGCCGGCTCGACCAATACCGCCTGGCGCAACACGAGCTTCAGGGGCTTTGCTGATTATATGGAAACGCCGGAGTTCGCGGCGGGACTCGACGCATTGCGGGTCCTGGCCCAAGACGCCGGGCCGGCCGCCATGATGTGCGCCGAGGCGGTCCCGTGGCGGTGCCACCGCTCGCTTGTGGCCGACGCCCTCATCGCCCGGGGCGATACCGTCTCCCACATCATGGGGGAGGGCGAGGAGCGCCCGCATATGCTGACGCCGTGGGCGAAAGTTGAGGGCGCGCTCGTCACCTATCCGGGGGAGCCTCCGCCCCGGAGGGGAACCTCCAACGGCGCAGAACATACCGCTGCACCGAAAGCGTCTCACGCGAGGCGGAGGAGATGACGGCGGGCACCGGGCCCCTATGGATCACAGAGGCCGATGTCGCCTCCCTGCTCGGCCTGGGCGAAGCGATCGCCGCGCTCGAGCAGGGGCTCCGCCTGGAAGCGCGCGGCGAAGCCCGGAACATGGCCAAGACGCACGTGGCCTGGCAGGGCGGGACGCTCCACGCCATCGGCGCCAGTTTCGACTCGCCCGGCGTTGTCGGGACGAAGACCTGGGCCAACACTCCGCGGGGCGCCACTTCCCTGCTCGTGCTGTTCGACGCGAGCAACGGCGCGCTTGTGGCCGTGATCGAAGCCTTCGCCCTCGGCCAGCTCCGGACGTCCTCGATTTCCGGGATCGCCACCGCCCGGCTGGCCCGGCGGGACGCCCGCACATTGGCGATCATCGGTACCGGGGAGCAGGCGCTCCCCCAGGTGGCGGCGGTCGCGGCGGCGCGGCCGCTCGCGGCGGTGCGCGTCTTCGGGCGGAACCCCGAGCGCAGGGCCGCCTTCGCCAGGCGGGTGGAGGAGGAACTCGGGCTCAGCGCGAGCGCGCAGGGATCAGTCGCGGAGGCGGTCGAGGGCGCGGACATCGTCACGCTCGTCACGCGCGCGACTGAGCCGTTCCTGCGCTCCGCCATGCTGGCCCGCGGCGCCCACGTGAACGCCGTCGGCGCGATCACTCCGGAGCGGGCGGAGTTCGAGCCCGACATCCTGGACCGCTGCAATCCGATCGCGGTCGACAGCCTCCCCCCGGTCCAGCGGCTGTCGCGCGAGTTCATCGCCTATTTCGAGGCCGGGGGGCGCGACTGGTCCAGGGTCACGCCGCTCAACGCCCTTGTCGACCGGCCCCAGGCGCGGCCGGAGGAGTCGGACCTGACCTTGTTTAAGGCGATGGGGATGGGGATCTCCGACCTCGCCCTCGGCGTCCTCTGCTACCGGAAGGCGATCGAAGGGGGGCTGGGGCGAGCCGTTCAGCTTCCAAAGCGTGTGGAGATCCGGCTAAAGCCGCAGAAGAGTATTTCAGGAGGTGTCCGGCATGAGTGAGTCATCGGTTCGCTTTGTCGATCGGAGCGGCGCTGGGGCGTCAGAGCTCACGCGATGGAGTCCCCTGGTCATCCCCAAAGAGCAGATCGAGGATCAGGTCAAGCGGCTCGCGGGGGCGCCCGCTCCGGCGAACGGACGGCGGAGCGCGCTGTTCGTGCATCCCGAGTCGAAAGAGCCCGGGTTGGGCCTCGCGCCGGGCATCCGGGTCGCCCTCGATGTGCTGCTGCCCGGGGAGCGGACGCAGCCGATCCGCCACAACTCCGCGCAGGTGAACTTCTGCATCCAGGGGGCCGGTCATACGGTCGTGGCCGGCAAGACCATCCGCTTCACCCAGTACGATGTCTGGATTCATCCGTCGCTCGCGACCTACAGCCACATCAACGACACCAAGGACATCCAGGTGCGGCTGACCTACAGCAACGCCCCGCTCCTCGAGAAGATGATGATCCATTATGTCGACGACACCCCGCCGGCCGAAGAGGCCGAGGCGGAAGCGGAGACCGGGGCGGGATCCGCGGCGGCATCGCCCTTCCCCGATCTCATCCGGCTGGACGAGGATGGGACCACCCTGATGTCCTACGAGCGGCTGATCAATCCGGAGGCCGTCGAACAGCGGCCGCTCCACTGGCCGTGGGCGCGGGTCAAGGCCGAGCTCGACAAGCTGGCGGTCCTCGGCAAGGGCTACGTCGGCCGGAGGCTCTACCTCCTGTATAATCCGGCGACCGGCCGCACCAACGGGACCACGAACAACTTCTTCGCGGCGATCACCATCCGGCCGCCTTCCATAAACGATAAGCCCCACCGGCACTCCTCGGCGGCCATCAACTACTTCTTCGGCGGAACCGGGAAGAGCGTCGTCGACGGCAAGACCTATTACTGGAAGGCGGGCGACCTGATGCTCACGGCGCCGGGCTGGGCGATCCACAACCACTCCTCCAACAACGAGCCGGTCTACGAGCTGACCATCCAGGACCAGCCCCTGAACCTGGCGATGGACTCCCTTCTCTGGCAGGAGGACCTCCGGCACCCGCCACGCCTGCTGGGGTCGCACAAGGGGTTCGCCACCAACCGCCGTGTCGCGGCGGCACCCCCGGCATGATTGGTCGGTGGCGTCCGCGAGCAACGGTCCGCGATCTCGGGACCTACCGGGTCGCGGCGAAGTCCTGAGGGCGCGCGGTGGACCTGGACCGCAACTTCCTGCGGGGGTCGTATCCTCCCCTGATCACGCCGTTCAAGGACGGCGCCGTGGACTACGAAGCGTTCGCCAGGCTGGTCGAGTACCAGATCGCGGAGGGCTCCCACGGCATCGTCGTCTGCGGCACCACCGCGGAGCCGAGCACGCTCTCGGCCGATGAGCGCGCCCAGTTGGTCCGGGTCGCGGTGGAGACGAGCCGCGGGCGGATCCCGGTCGTGGCCGCCACGGGCTCGCAGTCGCTTGCGGAGACCGTCTGGCTGACCGAGGAGGCCGAGCTCGCCGGGGCCGCGGCGGTGCTGGTCGTCACCCCCTACTACATCCGGCCGCCCCAGCGGGGGCTGGTGGAGTACTTCGTCGACGTCGGCCGGCGGACCACGCTGCCATTCCTCCTCTACCACATCCCCGGACGGGCGGCGGTCTCGCTGGACGCGGACACGATCGAATGGATCGCCGCGCGGCTGCCGACGCTGGTCGGGATCAAGCAGGCGGTCAACGACCTCGGGCACACCAGCCAGTTGCTGCAGCGATTCGGGCCGGAGTTTCGCGTCTTCGTGGGTCTCGAGGAGCTCAGCTTCCCGATGCTCGCCGTCGGCGCCACCGGGCTGATGAACGCGGTCGGCAACCTCGCGCCGAGAAAGATCGCGCGGCTGTGCGAGGCCGTCGCCTCGGGCGCCTTAGCCGAGGGCCGCGCCCTGCACTTCGAGCTTTTCGAGCTCAACCGGGCGGTGTTCTGGGACACCAACCCGATTCCGGTCAAGTACATGATGAAGCGGTTGGGGCTGATCGCCGAGAACGAGCACCGGCTGCCGATGCTCCCCGCGGACAAGAGCCTGGCGGACCGCCTGGACGCGGTGCTGAAGCGGGCGAAGCTCGAGCCGGTGTCGCTCCCCGTGGCCACGACCTAGTCCGGCCGCCTCATTACCGCGGCCGCCACGAGAATACCGGGAGCGCGCTGAGATCCCCATAGACGTCGCCGGCCACTTGTCGTTGGTGCCCGCCGTCTGCGTCTGTCACCATCAGCCTGACGGTCCCGCCTCCGAGAATCAGAAACGCGATCCGGCGGCCGTCCGGGGACCAGGCGGGACGGACGCAGGCGAGGTTCGGATCGCTGAGCCGCACCGCCTTCCCTGCCGCGCTGCGCACGTAGATCTCCGGCGCTCCTGCATGCGACACGACAAAGGCGAGGCGCCGGCCGTCCGGGGACCATGCCGGGGCGGAGCCCGACCCCAAATAGCGATGCTCCGCGCCGCCGACCGTGGTCACGGTGATCCCTTCCTGTGCGAGGCCGGAGCGGTTGGTGTATGCGAGGCGGCCGTCCGGAAGCCAGACGAACTCCGTGACGTCCGGCTGGAGGCTGGGGGCCGGGGTGGGGACCCGGCGCAGGTTCCGCCCGTCCGCGCCGACGGCGTAGAGGTCGAAGTATCCGCCGCTCGTGTTGGAGAGAAACGCGATGAGCCGGCCGTCTGGGGACCAGGCGGGCGCGCGCTGATCGTGGGGAGCCGGCGCGAGGTCGCGACGGCGGGTCCCGTCACTCCGCACCGCGGCAATCTGCGAGGGGCCGCTTCTGGTCGCGGTGAAAGCGATCTGCCGGCCGTCCGGAGACCATGCGGGCGACGCCGCACGGCCCGGCCCGGTCGTCAGCGGCCGCTGCGACCCGCCGTCCGCATCCATGATGTAGATGTGGGTCTCGGTCCCGGTCTGCCGGACAAACGCGATCCAGCTCCCGCCTGGGGACCACACCGGGGTGGTGCTCGATCCCGGCGCGTCCGTCAGCCGGCGCCGGCCGGTGCCGTCGGCGCCCACGACAAAGATTTGGGGAAGGCCGCGATCGCCGGCGACGAAGGCCAGCTCTCCTCGCGCGCTCTCCGGCCCCGCGGCCCCGGCGGGGACGAGCAGGGCCGCGAGGGCGAGGGCCGTCAGGAGGATTTGCTTCACTGCGTCGAGGCCGTCTGGTTCCCTGCGTAGACGCCCTGGGCGGGCACCTCGTCCTGGTGCGGCCCGATGTACCTCACGATGTACAGCCCGTTGCGCATGTCGACGAA
>DATHLI010000087.1:0-5138 GCA_035488355.1 bacterium
GGTGCAGCGGTTGATCAGCGCAAACCGCAGCGAGTCCGCCCCGTAACGGTCCACGAGGACGAGCGGGTCCATCCCCGTCCCCATCGTCTTGCTCATCCTCTTCCCTTCAATATTGAGCACAGTGGGGTTAATATAGACATCCCGGAACGGCACCTCGCCGCGAAACTCCAGTCCGAACATGATCATCCGCGCCACCCAGAGGAAAATGATGTCCCGGGCGGTCACCAGCGTGCTGGTCGGGTAGAAGTACCGGAGATCGTCGGTCTCCTCCGGCCAGCCCAGCGTGGCCAGGGGCCACAGCGCCGAACTGAACCAGGTGTCCAGGACATCCGGGTCCTGCGTCAGGGCCGACCCCCCGCAGCGGGGGCATGTCCCCGGCGGGGTCTTGCTCGCCACCACCTCCCCGCAGTCGCAGTACCAGACCGGGATGCGGTGCCCCCACCAGAGCTGCCGGCTGATGTTCCAGTCGCGGATCTGCTCCATCCAGTCCATGTACACCTTGGTCCAGCGCTGCGGGTGGAACCGCACCCGTCCGTCGCGCACCGCCCGGATCGCCGGCGCGGCCAGCTCCTGCATCCGGCAGAACCACTGATCGGAGATGTACGGCTCGATCACGGTCTTGCACCGCTCGCACCGGCCGACGTTGGTGGTGTAGGCCTCCTCCCGCACGACGGCGCCTGCGGCGCGGAGGTCCTCCACGATGATCTTGCGGCACTCGTCCCGGTCCATCCCCCGGTACCGCTCCCCGCCGAGATCGTTGATCCGCCCCTGGGGGTCCAGGCAGACGAGAACAGGCAGGTGGTGGTCGGCCCCGATCTCGTTGTCCAGGGGGTCGTGCCCCGGCGTGATCTTCACCGCGCCGGTCCCGAACCCGCGCTCCACCCTCCGGTCCGCGATCACGGGGACCACCCGGTCCACGATGGGAACGCGCACACGGGTGCCCACCAGCCGGCGGTAGCGCTCGTCCTCCGGGTGCACGGCGACCGCTACGTCGGCGAGGATCGTCTCGGGACGCTGCGTGGCCACCACGATCCCGTCGCCCCCGTCCGCTCCCGGATAGCGGACGCCGTACAGGGTCCGCGGCATCTCGACGTACTCCACTTCGAGGTCCGAGAGGGACGTCTGGTCCTTGATGCACCAGTTGATCATCCGCTTGCCCTTGTAGATCAGCCCCTTGCGGTAGAGCCGCACGAAGCACTCCAGCACGGCGTCGGCGTAGGCCGGATCCATCGTAAAGGTCGTGCGGTCCCAATCGCACGCGCAGCCCAGCCGGCGCAGCTGGTTGAGGATCGTCCCGCCGATCTGCTCCTTCCACTTCCACGTCTCCTCGAGGAACCGTTCCCGGCCCAGGTCGAGCCGGGTCAGGCCCTGCCGGGCCAGCCGGCGGTCCATCACCACGTGCACCGCGATGCTGGCGTGGTCGAGCCCCGGCTGCCAGAGCGCGTTCAGCCCGCGCATCCGGGTCCAGCGGATCAGGCAGTCTTGCAGGCCGTTGTTGAGGGCGTGGCCCATGTGCAGCTCGCCGGTGACGTTGGGGAGCGGCATCATGATGACGTAGGGCCGCCGTGCCGGATCGGGGACCGCGTGGAACTCCCCCCCGGCCAGCCACTCGGCGTACCAGCGCTCCTCCACCAGCTTCGGCTCGTAGGCGCTCGAGATCTCGGTCACAGCCGCGCCCTCCTCTCTCGTGCCGCCTCAAAATACGACGCCGCCCCGCCCCAAAGGGCGGAGCGGCGCTCCGCGGTACCACCTTTGTTCCGGCCGGTCCGGATCAGACCGACCGACTCGTTACGCTGTCACGGGCGCTCCCGCGGGCCCCGCCACCGATCTCCGGGCCCGCCGCTCAGGGGCAACATTCGATCCGCGCATCCCGGGGAGCTCGCACCAGACCCTCCCCTCGCTTCCGGACGACGGATCTACTCCTCCCCGTCCTCGCGCCGCCCCGCGGCCGAGGGGCGGATGTGTTGCGCGTATTATAGCACAGCCTAGGCCTGGATCGACGGCTGCTGGCGCCGCACTTCGCCGGGGGCGCGGGTCAGGGCCGGCAGCCCCATGGCCGGCCCGAGCGCTTCCTTCAGCACCTCGTCCATGTGCTCGACGAAGACGAACCGGATCTTCTTCTTGACGTTGTTGGGGATCTCGACCAGGTCCTTTTCGTTCTCCTTGGGGACGACCACCGTTTTGATCCCGGCCCGGTGGGCGGCGATGACCTTCTCCTTGAGCCCGCCGATGGGCAGCACGTTGCCCCGCAGCGTGATCTCTCCCGTCATCGCGACATCCTTGTGCACCTGGCGGCCGGTGAGGGCCGAGGCGAGCGCGCACGCCATCGTGATCCCCCCGGACGGCCCGTCCTTCGGCACCGCCCCCGCGGGCACGTGAATGTGGACGTCGTAGCGCGAGGTGAAGGTATCGTCGGCCCCCAGCGACAGCGCTCGGGCGCGGATGTAGCTCAGCGCCGCCTGGGCGGACTCCTTCATCACATCCCCCAGCTGGCCGGTCAGGATCAGCTTCCCGTCCCCGCGGACCAGGGTGGCCTCCACGGTCATGATGTCTCCGCCCTGCTCGGTGTAGACAAGCCCCGTGGCCGCCCCCACCTCGTCGATCTTCCCCGCGGTCCCGTAGTGGTACCTGGGCGGTCCCAGGAACTTGTGGACGTTTTGGATCGTCACCTTCACCGCGGTGGACTCCTCCTCGGCGACCTCCCGGGCCACCTTGCGGCAGATCGTCGCGATCTCCCGCTCGAGGTTCCGGACCCCCGCCTCCCGCGTATACTGCCTGATGACGTGCCGGAGGCTCTCATCGGTGAAGGTGATCTGTTCTCCCTTCAGTCCGTTTTCCTTCTGCTGCTTGGGCATCAGGAACTGGGTGGCGATGTGGTACTTCTCGTCCTCGATATAGCCCGAGAACCGGATGACCTCCAGCCGGTCGCGGAGCGCCGGCGGGACGGTGTCCAGGATGTTGGCCGTGGTGATGAACATGACCTCGCGCAGATCGAACGGCAGCTCGAGATAATGATCGCTGAACGCGTTGTTCTGCTCGGGGTCGAGGGCCTCGAGCAGCGCGGCCGAGGGATCGCCGCGGAAATCCATCCCCAACTTGTCGATCTCGTCCAGCATGAAGACGGGATTCCTGCTGCCGGCCGTCCGCATCCCCTGGACGATGCGCCCGGGAAGCGCCCCGACGTAGGTGCGGCGGTGTCCGCGAATCTCCGCCTCGTCCCGGACCCCACCCAGCGAGATCCGGACGAACTTCCGCCCCAGCGCCCGGGCGATGGATTTCCCGAGGCTGGTCTTCCCCGTGCCGGGCGGCCCAACGAAGCACAGGATCGGGGCCTTCGACTCGGGCGCCAGCTTGCGCACCGCCAGATACTCGACCACCCGGTCCTTGGCCTTCTCCAGCCCGTAGTGGTCCTCGTCCAGGATCTTGCGCGCGGCCTTGATATCGAGCCGGTCATCGGTCCGGACGCTCCACGGCAGCGCGAGGATCCAGTCGAGGTAGGTGCGCACCACGACGGCCTCCGCCACCATCGGCGGCATCTTCTCCAGGCGGCCGACCTCTTCGAGCGCCTTTTCCTTGACCTTCTCGGGGAGATTGGCCTCCTCGATCCGCTTCCGGTACTCCTCGACTTCCGCGGTCCGCTCGTCCTTCTCGCCGAGCTCCTGCTGGATCGCCTTCATCTGCTCCTTCAGGAAGTACTCGCGCTGGCTCTTCTCCATCTGCTTGCGGACCCGGTTCTGGATCTTCCGCTCCAATTCCAGGATGTTGATCTCTTTGGTGAGGATGCCGCTCAGCTTCTCCAGCCGATCCTTAGGCGCCGCCTCGAGGATCGCCTGACGCTCCTCGACCCGAAGCTGCAGGTGCTGAGCGACCAGATCGGCGAGCCGCCCGGGCTCCTCGGCGGACATCACCAGCATGAACGCCTCGGGCGCAATCGAACGCGACAGCCGGGCGTATCGCTCGAACTGGGACGTCACCCCGCGCATCAGGGCCTCGATCTCGAGAGGCTTGTCCTTCGGGTCGATGCGGGCGTGGACCCGCACCTGGAAGAACGGAGCCGTCTGTGTGAACTCCGAGACGACGCCGCGGGTGAGCCCCTCCACGACCACCTGGACGGTCCCGTCGGCCTGCTTGCCGACCTGCAGGATCTTGCAGACGGTACCCAACCAGTACAGGTCGTCCGGCCCGGGATCCTCCAGATCATCTTGCTTCTGGGCAACGAGCAAGATCATGCGCTCGCTGGCGAGCGCGGCTTCCAGCGCGGCCAGGGACTTGGGCCTGCCGACGCCCAGGGGCACCACCATGTAGGGCAGCACCACGGTCCCCTTGAGCGGCAGGACGGGTACCATTTCGGGGATCTTCGTCTGCAGTTCTTGCTCCGGTTTCTGGTCCGGCTTCTGCTCCGGCTTCTGGTCGGTCATCTGTGGCCCTCCTGGGAGGGAGCGTAGGCCGCCGCGCGGCACGCCTGCCTTCCCATGTTATCTACCCAATAATACGGTAGACAGGCCTAAAATGATTCCTGCGGGGTGAACCCCGATCGGTGGGCGGCGGCAGGGGCCCGGCGCCCCCTCCGGCGATCAGGCGGGCTTTTCCTTCGGCAGCTTCTTGAGATCCCCGGCCGTCAGGAGCAGCGGCTCGACCCGGTTGGCCACGGTTTCCTCGGCGATGATGCACCGCTTCACGTCGCCGCGGGACGGGATCTCGTACATGATATTCAGCATGATCTCCTCGAGGACGGTTCGCAGTCCCCGCGCGCCGGTGTGGCGGGTTATCGCCTCCCGGGCGATCGCCCGCCGCGCCCCGTCGGTGACGGTCAGCTCCACCCCGTCCATCTCGAGGATCTTCTGGTACTGCCGGACCAGGGCGTTGCGCGGCTCCACGAGGATCGTGATCAGGTCCGCTTCGGTCAGCGGCTCGATCGGGACCACGATCGGCAGGCGCCCGATGAACTCGGGGATCAGCCCGTACCGCAGCAGATCCATGGGCATCACCCGCCCCAACAGCTCCCCCACGCGGTGCTCGCGCTTCGGCTCGATCTTGGCGCCAAACCCGATGTTGGCGACCCGGATGCGCGACTCGATGATGCGATCCAGCCCGTCGAAGGCGCCGCCGCAGATGAACAGGATATTGGTGGTGTCGAT
>DATHLI010000088.1:0-13852 GCA_035488355.1 bacterium
CCCGCGGCCGGCGCGCCCCGCCCGTTGCCAGACGCTCGCCATCGTTCCGGGAAACCCCACCAGGATCGACGCGTCCAGCCCGCCGACGTCGATCCCCAGCTCCAGCGCGCTGGTGCTGACGACCCCGGCCAGGTCGCCGCGAAACAGCCGTTGCTCGATCGCGCGCCGCTGCGCGGGGAGGTAGCCGGCGCGGTACGGGCTGATGCGCGCGGCCAGCTCGGGCGATTCTTGGAGCGCGTCCACGGTGTACCGGTGCACCAGCTCGGTGATCTTCCGGGCCTTGGTGAAGGCGATGGTGCGCACATCGCGCCGGAGGAGCGCGGCCATGAGCCATCCCGCCTCCAGATAGGCGCTCCTCCGGGTCATCGTCGTCCGGTCGGTCAGTGGGGGATTCCACAGCACGAAGCGCCGCGGCCCCCGGGGCGCTCCATCAGCGTCGATCACCCGGAGCGGCCGCCCGGTCAGGCGGCGGCCAAATGGCCCCGCGTTCGCCACAGTGGCCGAGGTGCAGATGATCTGCGGATCGGCGCCCCGGAGCCGGCAGACCCGCACCAGCCTGCGGAGGATGTTCGCGACGTGGCTTCCGAAGACGCCGCGGTAGACGTGCATGTCGTCGAGGACCACGTACCTGAGGTGTTTGAGGAACGCGGTCCACCGGAAGTGCTGCGGGAGGATCCCCACGTGCAGCATGTCCGGGTTGGTGAGCAGGATCTGGGCCTCCGCCCGGAGGAGCCGCCGCGCGGCCTGGGGCGTGTCACCGTCGTAACTGCCGAATTTCACGTTGAGGCCGAACTCCCCGAGCGCGTCCTGCTGGTCCTGAGCCAGCGCCTTCGTGGGGTAGATGAACAGCGCCCGGGCGTCCGGGTCCGCGACGGCCGTCTCCAGCACGGGCAGCATGTAGCACAGCGATTTCCCGCTCGCAGTCCCGGTGGTGATCACGACCGATTCGCCGCCGCGAACCGCCTCCAGCGCCTCGGTCTGGTGGGTATAGAGCCGCGTGATCCCCCGCTCGGCGAGCGCCTGGGCGAGCGGCGCGGCCAGGGGCCGCAGGAGGGTCCCGTAGCGCGCCGGCCTGCCCGGGAAGCGCTCCTCGTGGACAATCTGCCCGCGGTAGCGGGGATCCTCGCGGATCGCGGCAAGCAGGCGCCCGAACTCCATGCAGAGGTGGTTCGAGGCAAAGGCGGCCCGGGCCTGTGCCGGGGCGACGATGTCATGGAACGGCCGGGGAGCGCCCGGAGACGCGGCCGCTACGTCTCCGCGATGTCTCGCGCGCAGACGTCGAAGAGCCGCCGGGCCAGCCGTGGGTCGAGGGCGTCGAGCGCGCGCCTGCTGAGGATAAACGAGGGACGTACGCGGCGGACCCAGCGGAGCGCCGACCACCGGCGGGCCAGGCCGTGCATGACGTCGGGCCTCCCGCACGCGCGGACGATGTCCCGCGGATCCGCGCGGATCTCAACAATCCGTCCCCCGCCGCGAACCGCGCGGATCTCCGCCGGGCGCTCCGGGCCGGAGGGCAGCAGGAGCGCCTCGACGAGCCGGTTCAGCTGCGCGATGTCATCCGCAGTGGCGTCGTCCCCCGGGGCGTGGTCGTTCAGCGGCGTCCGCGGGGCAGGCTGCGCGGGTTCGGCGCCATGGGCGGCCTCGCCGGCGACCGGAGGATCGGGCCGCGGCGCGGGACCGGCGGCGGCCACGCCGGCCGTCGCATCGGCGTGGGTGCGCCGAGCCCAGAGGTGATGATAGATCACCAGCTCCGCGGTCGTGGGAAGCCGATCCGGAACTCGGTCTGCATACTCGGGCCGGAGGTAATAGGGCGGACACCACAATCGCGCCGGTGGAATGCGGGCAAACCGGACAAGAGTTTCATCGGGCGAGCTGCCGATTCCCCGAAGTTCTTCAGGGCGCTGGAGGGGGATTGGGATCGCGCGCCGCTGCTCTCCCTTTCGAGATCCCGCGGCCCCCCATCCCCGGCTCGAGGCGATGTCTTCACCCGCCGCCGTCCCCAACACCCGGCTCAGCCGCTCCGCATCGAGATCCCCCAGGGACGGGAGGTACAGTTTGGTCACCAGGTTGGCGGAGACCGCGGCCCAGCCGTCCCGCCCATAGACGTACTCTCCCTGGGCGTCGCTCTGCAGCGTCGCCAGGACCGACACCTGCCGGCTGCGGTAGGTTGCCAGGTGCTCGGCCAGTCCCGGCAGCGCACCCCACCCCGGCAGCTCCTCGAGCACGAGCAGGACCCGCACCCGCTCCTCTGGTCCCCTGGGCCGGAGGAGGTGCGCCGCGAGATTCTGGAGGAAGAGATGGCAGAGCCAGCGCAGCCGCCCCAGCGCCCCCTGCGGCACCCCGACAATCAGGAGCGAGGGCTCACGGCGCAGCCGGCCGAGATCGATTTGTTCCCAGGGTGCGGATCCCTCCGTGGCCCCGCGGACGGCCTCGTCCCCCCACGCCTCGAGGCGAGTCGCGATGCCCTGAAGAATCCCCGCCTGATCCTTTGGGAGCATGGCGAAGTACGCGCCCAACCTGGCCGTGAGCATCGGCGCCTGTGGATGCGCGCGAACGTAGGCCTGCACACCCGCCGGCCCGGATTCGCAGACGTTCCGCAGCCGGCCGAGGGTGGGAGGGCCGCCATCCGCTCCCACGGCGCAGCAGAGCACGGCGCAGATGTGGCGCTCCGCCCCCACCCAGTAGACCATGTCGGCATCCGACGGATCGGGATCGTCAAAGAGCTGGGACGCGAGCTGCTGAGCGTCGCCGATCGACCGGCAGCCGGCGAGCGGGTTCCACCGGAGCGTCGTGGCCTCGAGAGGCGCAAACACCTGCACATCCCGCGCCCACCGTTGCCACTCCTGGGCGGCCCGTGCGAGACTGTCGGCTTCACCGTACTTGAGATCCAAGGCGACCACGGAGACCCCTGCGCGAGCCGCCTCGAGCAGGACAGGGAACACCACCGATGTCGTCTTGTGCGCGCCGGTGAGTCCGACGACAAGCACGTGGCGGGCGAGGTCTTCCTCGGGCAGCCGCACCGGCTGGGCCCACGCCGTCGCGAGCCTCGAGATGGACGCCGTGCCGGGGCGTCCGCGCCGGGGCAGGGGCCACCGCCGCGCATAGCCCAATGGAAACCACGCCCCGGGTGAACGACGTGTCAGCCGGCGCAGCTCCGCCCGGGAGGCGAAGCGCGCATCGCCGACCGACCGCCGGGGCCGCTGCGACCGCAGGCGGAGCACCCCGAGCCACGCGGCCGACGCGATACCGACCAGCAGCCCACCCCAAAGGGCACGCCCATGCCCCGCGGCGGATGCACCCAGGAGCGCTGCGGCAGGCTGACGGCACCGCGGGTCGGCCGGGCAGGCGCGCAGCCACCGGACCGCCTCGGGGGGGCGGCCGGCGGCGGAGGACGGCCATCGAACCGGGACAGCCCCAGCGAGATCCCGCATGGCCCCTGTGATTCCCGATGCGGCGACCGCGACCCCGATGGTGAGGAGGATGACCGGCACCGCGAAGTCCCGGACTGTCGGGCGCAACGCCTACGGCCGTTCCATGGCGTGGAACCCGAGCCTGATGGACACTTCACGTTGACGCTCGTCGAGCGTGAGGAAATCCAGCCCCGCGCCTCCGGGCGCAAGGAACAGGGCGTGGGCAAGATGCCACATGTCGGCGCCCTTCACATAGCCGACCGAGGAAATCTGGTTGAACTCCTGGGTCAACGGCCGGTTGGGGTAGACCCAGGTGATCCAGGAGAGCAAGGCCTCCGCGCGATCATCCACCTTTTCACGAAGCAGCGTGGATCGGAACTCGGCTTCGAGAAGGTGAGACGCGAAGAGGCGATCGTATCGCCGCAGCCGCTGCGCGAGCCGGCGTCCGCCGGGCTCATCGAACGCAATCGCCACGAGACCGGAGGTATCAACGTACGCGAGGTTCACTCTCGTGACTCGAGGAACCGGCTCAGGGCTCCAGGCCTTCGAGCGAGCGGCCCAAGAGGACCGGCAGGCGAGGCCTGCCGGTCGAGCACGCCTTCGTCCTCCAGGTGTTCCAGCCGGTGTGCCAGGTCCTGATTCCGCGGTCCCAGCGGCCGGATCTCCGCCACCTCGCGCCCCCGGTGCGAGATGACAATGCGCTGCCCCGCCCGGACCTTCCGGATGATCTCGCTGAAGCGCGCCTTGGCTTCATAGGTCGAATACGTCTGCCCCATGATTTTAGACTAGTCTGACTAGTCTGATCTGTCAATCTGGATTCCCGCCCGTCTGGCCCCAGGCTACCGGACAAATGGAATCCCGTAGCCTTCTGGCACGGCCCTGAAGGTCGCCACGCAGCTGATCCCCTCCCAGTGGATGAACAGGAAGACGGCGTACCCCCATCGTTCGTACGTCCCGAGATCGCTGATCCATGGAGCGGCCGCCGCGAGCGCCGCCTGCGCCGGATCGCCCGGCGTCTCGAGCGCGGCCGCGATGCGCGCCAGGGTGGGGATTTCTCCCGGGGGGCGCGGCCCAGGCGGGGGCAGGCCGAACCCCGAGGCGATGCGGCCGGCGATGGCGGCAAGCGGAGCGGAGCCCGGCGGTAGCGTCACGAGCATCATGATGGCCCCAGGGCCCGGGCAGCTCCCCCAGAAGTAGGGGACGAAGGGATAGACGTCGGTACCCGTTGGCCGCGCCGGCCATCCGCGCACGACCTCCACCCGCCCGGCCGCGGCATCAACGAACGAGAGGACCGCGGCCGCCCCACCCGCGGGGATCGGCTCAGCGCCCGATGAGGCGCCCGCGGCCAGGACGAGACCCGCGATGGCCGCGCCGGCGATCCGGCGGCAGACGGCCGGCCTCATTGGTGAAACCGACCTCCCGGCTGGAAGACCGTGGCCTCCTGTGCGCCTCCGCGAAGGGGTGATCCAAAGGGATTCTCGCCTCCCGGCGTGGACCCTGATGCCGTGGGCCCGGATCCCGAAGCGTCGTATCCCGCCACGCTCGGGCCCGGCGGGCTCATCCCGCCCCGCATCGCCCCGGCCGCGGACCGCACGCCGAACGCGATGGGGCCGCCGGCGGCTCGGGCGCCGTCGCCGAAGGCCACCCCGTCGACGAACTGCCCCGTCAGCCGTTCGGCCCGGAGCATCGCATACACGCCGATCCCGGTCCCCACCACCATCTGCATCAGCAGCAGCCCTGCCTGGAAAAGGCCGGCAAACGAGGCAATCCCTCCGGGCAGGCCGGGCCCGCTTGCGTTTCCCGCGAACACCTGCCGGACCGGCACGATCACCGCGAGATAAATTGCCGCGCCGTGAATGACCCTGACGCAGAAGACCACCAACCCGGTCCTGACGATCACCACCGCCCACCGCGCGGTCCACCGGGCCGTCCCCGGCGCCGCCAACAGGGCCACGGCGAGCGGCGCCAGAAAGAGCGCCAGCAGCAGCGTGAGGTGCGCAAAAAAGAGGATCGACAGATACACCATGGAGCCGATCGCAAGGAGCAGCAGCCCGAGCAGGGTTCCCAGCAGCACCGCGTTGGGGACCCAGGGGATCGACGTGATCCCCGGCCCGAGCAGCTGTCCGAGCAGCCGGAAGAGGGCGCGATGCGGACCCAGCAGTTCCTCTTTGAACTGGGCCCAGCTCTGCGAGATCAGCCCGGACAGGACCGCGGATCCGGCGTCCCGGAGCGTGCCGAAGGCGAGGAGGACGATCTGGTTGAGGGAGCCGATCGCCAGCAGGAGTCCGACGGCGACAAACATCCGGCCGAAGATCCCCACAATGTCGGGCGCGCTCCCGGGGCGCAGCGAGACGGCGACGTGGCCCAGCCAGAGGGAGGTCAGCACCGCCCAGGCCAGCCGCATCATCGACTGGGTGGCGCCGGTCGAGATCAGCCACTGTTCCAGCGCGGCGAACACGTCGGCGATGCCGCGCTCAAACCCGCTCATGGTCCGGTCCCGCCGCCGCGCGCCGGGGACTCAGTAGAGCGGCCTCAGCTGCGGCTCCGGGGACCGCGTCTCGCCCGCGTTCGTCACGGCGTCCACCAGCAGGTGGGCGGCCGTGGACACCATGTCCGCGAATTCCAGCTGCGCGTCCAGGGCCCTGCGGTCCTGCTCGGCCTGCCTGAGCGTCAGCGCGCCCGTGGTGGCCGCGAGCGCCCCCACCTGCTGGCTGACCTGCGCGGTCTGCTGCACGAGCACGGTGAGGCGGTCCGCCGTGGCCGCCCCCAGATCCGCCTGCTCGCGCAGCCCCGCGCCCACGCCCGCGACCAGCAGCTCAATGCCCGCTCGGGAGCTGGGCAGGTCCTGCGCGGCGGATACCAGCATCCGGCCGGCCTGGTCTCCCTGCGCCGCCGCGAGCGCGGGGCGCAGGTCGCGTGAGACCGCATCCGCCGCCGCGGCCGTCGCCTCGGATGACGCCCGCTGCTGAACCGCGCCACCCACGACCACCTCGTCGGTCTCCACGATGCCCATGGCCTCATGCGCGGTGGCCGGGTTGCCTTCTATATAAGCATGGTGGCGCTCACCGGCCGCGCCGGGCGCCCCGGCGGCCGCGAGCTTCCGGAGCACCGCCTCGAGCGGCCCCCGCAGCGCCTGAGGCAGCGCGGCCATCTGCCGCGCCAGCCCGTCCAGATCGGCGCCCTCCGGCAGCAGGCCCGGCGACTCCCAGATCATGCGCGTCAGCGCATCCGAGACCATTTGCGGAAACACCCGGATCCATTCCGCCAAGCGGTCGAGCGACACCCGGAACTCGGCGATGAACCGCGCGAGATCCCCCAGAGTGTCCACGGATGGCATTTCATCCGGCCACCCGGCGGAGCCCCCGGCCCAGCCCGAGGGAACCATCACCGCCGATGGTGAGGGGACGGCAGCGGGCGCACCGAAGACGGACGCTCTGTACACCGACGCTCCGCTGGCCGCCGGGATGAACAGCAGGCCGATCAGAATCCCGAACGCGTTCGCCCGTCCAATCCATCGTCGAGACATGGCACCCTCCGCGATTTGGCGAGCTGCTGGATGGCTTCCCACGTGCCCATGCGGGCGGCGAGCCGGTCGCGTTCCAGCCGTTCCTCCGCGGTCGTGGTGGCGACGAGGTAGTCTTCCGGAATGTCCCGAACGACGACCACACCCCCCTCGCGCCCCTCCTGCAGATCCATGATGACCAGCGCTTCGCTGAACACGCCGCGGCGCTGCGCCAGGCTCTTCCACAGCATCCGGTACTGGTCGTTGAGCCCGAGCAGCGGGGCGACGCGATCCGCGTCCGCGGCGCGGGTCAGAACCTTCACCGGGGCGTTCTCGAGTATGCCCCGGGCATGTTCGTTTTCGAAATCCTCGACCCGCTGGCTGATCGCCATGATCCCCGCCCCGAACTTGCGGAACCGGCGGAACATGCCCACCAATGAGTCCGCGGCCACCGGGTTCAGCAGCGCGGCCCAGGTCTCATCGCTGACCACGTACTTGAGGCGTCCCTCGTCCGCCTTGACGCGCCGGTAGATGAGATGGTTGGCCAGCAGGGCGGCGATCGGCGCCAGTTCCGGGTAGTGCTCGTTGACCCCCTCGGTGTCGATGCAGACGACGCCGGCGCTGAGATCCACCGAGGATGCGCGGTCGAGCAGACGGGCGTAGATCCCCTGGTCCACCCACTGCTCCAGCCGGCGCGCGATCCCCCTCGCCGCGGCCCACTCCTCCGGACCCGCGTGATGGGCGCCCACCTGCTCGAAGGTGCGCAGGGTGCGTACAAGATCATGCAGGAACACGGGAACCCCGGCGGCCCGCGCGTAGGTCTGGCGAATCGCCGATTCCACCAGCGCCATCTCCTGGCGATCCGGAGCGCGTTCCGGTTCGGCCACCATCAGCGCGACGAGGCTCTTGAGCAGGGCGAGGTGGGTCGAGTCGGGCTCCGCCTCGCCCGCCAGGAGGTCGAATGGATTGATCGCGATGTCCGCGCCGGGATCGAGGTGCACGTATTGTCCCCCGTAGACGTCGCAGAACGCCCGGTAGGCGCCGCCCTTGTCCACGATCAGCACCACGGGATCCAGGGCCAGCAGATGCGACAGCCAGGCGATCGCGAAGTGGGTCTTCCCTCCTCCCGACTCGCCGACGACGATGGCATTCCACGACGGCAGCCGCGGATCGAAGGGATCGAGCGGCACCAGGCTGTCCCGGCGGGTAAAGAACGGGCAGACCGGCCGGGCGGCGCCCCGCCACGGCGCATGGCAGGGGACGAAGTCGGCGGCGTTGCTGGTCAGCATCCGCATCAGCCGCTCATTGGGGAACCCGCTGAACGGGGCGAGCTGCACGAACTGCCGGCGGAGGGCCGCCGACTCGATGCGGGCGTCGACGCCGGGAATCTGCTGAAACGCGCCCACCGCGCGCCGGGAGGCCGCGCGCGCCGCCTCCGGAGTCGGCTCCTGGAGCACCACGGCCGCTCCGACGCGGACCACGCGCTCGCTGGTGAGCTGGATGACGTCGAGGGCGTCCGTCAGCTGCCGGTCGACCGCGCGCGCGTTCGAATCCCCCCCGTCTTGAGCGAGCACCGCCTGGCGGCTCAGCCGGCTCTTCAGTTCCAACCGTTTGATCTGGTCGGATCGAGGATCATTCCAGGCTTCGATGATCAGCCAGTAGGACCCGGGCAGCGCCTGGAGCGGCCCCACCGCGTTCGGCGTTGTGGGTTGATCAGGAAGGACGTCCATCGCGACGACCGCGTGCGCATGGCCATCGAGCCATAGAAAATCCCACCGCCTGAACACGTCGGACCGCGCCACGGCCGTCCGCACCGACTGACGGCTGAGAAACGGCCAGGCGCCGAGGACGCGCCGGGGGAGCTCGAGGGATTGGTTGTCCGCCGGCACCGCCGGCGGGGGGCAGTAGCGCTTGCGGCCCGGGTTGAAATACCGCCAAATCGTGGCCAGCAGCGCTCCGTCGTCGAGCGGACGCGCCCGAAATCCGCACCGCTCGCAGTGCCCGACCATCAGATCGCGCAGCATCCCCCATTCGCCCACGTGGCGCCTGTACGTGGCGCTGTCGAGCGGGGACCACCAGCGTCTCCGTCCGAGCCGCGGGGGGTGATAGGAAAGATCGAGGATCACGCGTTGGCTCACCAGCCGGCCGGCCGCGTGCGCCTCGCTCAAGGCGGACACGCGGCGCCTGTGGAGCTCCCGCACAACGGCATGGGGACTCCGGCATCCGTCCGCGTACGCGCGCAGCATCGCGGAATAGTCGGCGTGGACCTCCACGAAGATGCGAACGCACTCGCCCTCGGGCACGGCGGTGCCGATCAAGGTGCGGAGGCGGTCATTGCACGCGCTCAGCTGCGCCGCGTCCCAGACCTCAGTGCCGGGAAGCGTCACCTCGAACCCCAGGCGGTAGCTCCCATCGCGCAGGACGACCGCGCCGTCCCGGATCGTCCAGTACGGCAATTCGCGCGTCAGGTCTCCCCACGACTCCCCAGGCGGCACAGCCTCACCTCACATCACGTACGGGTTGGCATCCTGATCGGGGGCCGCCACGTACACGTCGGGCTCCCCCAGGTAGTCCAGAAGGTGGCGAACAAACCTCCGAGGGGTCCGTTCCCGGATGCGGCGCCACAGCAGGAAGATCACGCCGGTGGCGGCCGCGGAGACGCCCGCTTCGGCGCGGGGGATCCCGAGCACCTTCCCCACCAGCAGGTCGCTCGCCCGTGAAAGGATCACGAACGCGATGCCCAATCCGAGCCAGTCCTCGAGCTCGACGCCGAGGACGGTCACCCCGGCGTCCAGCTTCCGATAGATGGGATGCTGTGGGAGCACGCGCGCTATCCTTTGATCATCTTGATGATCTGGCCCCCGAAAAAGAGCACGACCGAACCGATGATGACCCACAACGCGCTTCGCACGCCGTTTCGATGATCGGCCACGATGAGGGCGCCGGCGACAAGGAGCGCGGCGGTCGCATAGGCGAGGCCAAACACGCCCGACAGGCTCTCGGCAGCCATGGTGAAGAGGTTCGTCAGCGGCGCGAACAGGTCGCCCGACGGGCCGCCGCCGGGGAGACCCTGCGCCTGTCCCGGAACCGGCGTGAGCCATACCAGCGCCGAGGTGAATCCCGTGCCGGCCATCGCGCCTGCCCTCAGTCGCATGTCACGATCCTCCCATCACCAGAATGACCATCTGCGCGCCCGCGGGAACCTCGGTCGCCGGCATCCGGGTCCCGGTGAGACCGCGGGTGTCGAGGGCCTGGGCCAGGCGGGCGGCCACGTATGTCCACGCGGGAGCCGGCCCTCCGCCCGAGAACGGATCCCACCCGTCGAGGGCGCCAACGTTCCCCTGCCGGGCGGCCGTCTGCGCATAGTCAACGGCCGCCCCAAGCGCCGCGGTCGCCATGGCAGGGCCGGCCGCGGGAGGCTCCATCGACGTCCGGCCCGTCAACCCCGGCACCAGGCGCGCCGGATCCAGGGCGAGGGCGCGGACCGCGTGCGCGCGGTCTTGGCCCGCAAGCTGAAGCGTGATCTGCACACGACCTCCAGGGGCGAGCACAGCCTGCCCGAGCCAGATTCCTGGAGGATCGCCGGCCTCCACCACGACGGGCGCCGGGGGGCCGCCGGGGACAATGAGAATGCCGGTGACCAGCCTGCCCGAAAGACGTGTTCCGGGAACCAGGAGACGCGTCGATTCGACCGCTTCCGCGCCGGACTCCGCCGGTGATGAGGGAACATCTGGGGCCGCCGCCGGGCGATCTCCCGCGGGGCCGGCAGTCCGGTTGTAGATGACCGGGACGGCTGTGCCGGGCCTCGCTGAAAAACCGAAATCCCGCGCCGGATCGGTCTCCGTGCGGACCACGATGGGACTCCCCGAAGACCCGGCGGCGAAACCCGCGGTGGACATGCGGACCGGCGCCGGATCATCTGCCTGAGGGAGAGACAGCGGGGACTCGGCAATCGCGGCCGCCTGCTGTCCCCGGGAGAGGACTCCGCCCGACGGCCTCGCGACTGGCTCCTGCGCCGGCATGTCCGGGGCCGCGCTGCGGGGGCCGGTCGACGGGGCCGGCCTGTGCCCGAAGACGAGCGCCGCCGCGAGGACCACCAACGTCAGCCCGGCCGCCGACAGCGGCACCGCGGCCGCGATGCGCCGCTTGGCGAACACCCGGTCTCCCACGCCGGTCTCGTATTCCCCCCACGAGAAGAGCAGACGCCGCAGCATGTTCCGGCGCCGCCTGTTGTGAAGCTCAGACTCGCTGTCAAGACGGATCTGGGATCCTGAGATCTGTGCCAGCACCTCGGAGTAGATCGGCGGCGCCTCGACGGCGAGGCGGGCCAGGACCGCGGGGACGCTTTCCGGGGCGAGGTCCACGCCGTCCCCAATCGCGTCTCGAATCCGCTGCGCAGTTTCTGGTGTCAATGAGATCCGCATCGCGGGCTCCAATCGTAGCTATCTAAATATCTAAACATAAGTATATGCAGGCGACCCGCCCTGTCAAGAGGCGAACCTCTGGTCCCCATCGAACCCCCTGCCATGACTACGCCAACCAAAAACGACCGTCGCCTCCCGCCGGAGGCGCTCCGCTGGACCTGCGACCCGGCCGGCCTCGGGTTCACCACGACCGCGGACCTGCCGCGGCAGGCCGCGATCGTCGGCCAGGCCAGGGGCGTGCACGCCCTCCAGTTCGGCCTGGGAATCGACCAGCACGGCTACAACGTCTTCGTGAGCGGGCCGCCGGGCACGGGCCGGAGCAGTTACGCCCGCCTCGAGGTCGAGCGGATCGCGCAGGCGCAGCCGGCGCCCCAGGACTGGTGCTACGTCCGGAACTTCGCCGTGGCCGATCAGCCGATCGCCATCTCCCTGGGCACCGGCACGGGGCGGGCGTTCCGGGAAGGCGTGGCCGACCTGATTACCGAGGTGCGGGAGGGATTGCGGCGCGTCTTCGCCGGCGAAGCCTTCGAGCAGCAGCGGGCCAACGTGGCCAAGCGGTACGAGCAGCAGCTGGCGGACATCTGGCAGCAGCTCGAAAACCAGGCGAAGATCCGGGGGCTCTTGCTGCAGCGCACGCCGACCGGGATCGCGACGCTGCCGGTCGATCTGCAGGGACGCCCGGTTGCCCCGGAGGTCTTCCAGGCCCTCCCCGAGGTCGAGCGGTCGCGGATCGCGGCCCGCACCAAGGAACTGGAGGACGTCCTGGCCGAGGCGCAGCGCAAGGCGCGGTCACTCGAGCGGGAGGGGCGCGAAGCGCTCCGGCAGTTCGACGCGCAAACAGCCAAGTCCGTGATCGACGCCCCGGTGGGGCGCCTCAAGGAGCAGTACCACGACCATCCGAAAGTCGTGGCGTTCCTCGAGGCGGCCGAGCAGGACATGCTCGACCACCTCGCCGAGCTGCGCGGCGCCGGGGACGAGGAGGGCGCCGAACCGGCGCGTCAGGAGCTCCCGTTCCTCCGCCGGGATCCGTTCGCCCGGTACCAGGTCAACCTGCTGGTGGATCACCGGGACACCCGCGGGGCGCCGGTGATCATCGAGAGCAACCCCACCTACTACAACCTGGTGGGGAAGGCGGAGTACCGGGCCGAGTTCGGCGCGCTCGTCACGGACTTCACGATGATCAAGCCCGGCGCCCTCCACCGCGCGAACGGCGGCTTCCTCATTCTCCAGGCGCGTGACGTCCTCACCAGCCCGTTCGCCTACGAAGGGCTCAAGCGCGCGCTCCGCGGCCGGGAGATCCGGATCGAGCCCCTGGGCGAGGCGTTCGGATCCCTGCCCGCGGCGACGCTGCGGCCGGATCCGATCCCGCTCGACCTCAAGGTCATCATGATTGGGACCCCCGATGTCTATCACATGCTCTACGGGCTCGACGAGGAGTTCGAGAAACTGTTCAAGATCCGGGCGGACTTCGATATCACGATCGACCGGACCCCCGAGACCCAGCAGGAGTATGCCCGCGCCATCGCGGCCATCTGCCATCGCACGGGATCGTGCCACTTCGACGCGACAGGAGTCGCCGCGGTGCTCGAGCACAGCGCCCGGCTCGCCGCGAACCAGGATAAATTGAGCACACGCTTCAACGAAGTGGTCGAGATCGTCTACGAGGCCGCCGCCTGGGCCGGCCAGGCCGGGAGCTCCGCGGTCACCCGGGAGCATGTCCGCCGAGCGGTCGAGGAGAAGGCCTACCGGTCCAACCTGCTCGAGGAGAAGATCCGGGAAATGATCGCCAAGGGCCAGATCCTCGTCGATACGCAGGGGACGGTGACCGGGCAGATCAACGGCCTGTCCGTCCTGCAGCTCGGGGACTATACGTTCGGGTCGCCGAGCCGGATTACGGCGCGTGCCTACGTCGGCGGCCGCGGCGTCGTCAACATCGAGCGCGAAACCCAGATGTCCGGCCGCATCCACAGCAAGGGGGTGTTCGTCCTCTCCTCGTTTGTGGCGAGCCGCTTCGCCCAGCAGCACCCCCTCAGCCTCTCCGCCTCGCTCACCTTCGAGCAGCTCTACTCCGACGTCGACGGTGACAGCGCCAGCTCGACCGAACTCTACGCGCTCTTGAGCGAACTCTCGGGCCTGCCGATCGACCAGGGGATCGCGGTCACGGGGTCCGTGAACCAAATGGGCGAGATCCAACCCATCGGCGGCGTGAACGAGAAGGTCGAGGGCTTCTACTACGTCTGCAAGGCCAAGGGCTTCACCGGCCGCCAGGGGGTCGTCATCCCCCACCAGAACGTCCGCGACCTCATGCTCCGCGAAGAGGTCGTCGACGCCGTCCGCGAGGGCCGCTTCAACGTCTGGGCCGTGCGCACCGCGGACGAAGGCATCGAGATCCTCACCGGCACCCCCGCCGGGGCGCCCGACGGAGACGGCCGGTTCCCCGCGGGCTCGGTGAACGGCCGCGTGGCCCAGCACCTGGCAGATTTGGCCCGCCGCTATCGTGAGTTCGGCCCCACGGC
>DATHLI010000089.1:0-6001 GCA_035488355.1 bacterium
GTCGAGGCCGATCGCGCGCAGCGCCTCCGGATCGGCAAACACCCGGCGCGGCGTCCCCTCCGATCGGACCGCGCCGGCGTCGAGGACGATCACCCGATCGGCCGCGGCCGCCTCGTCCATCCGGTGCGTGATGGACACGATCGCCGTTCCCCGGCGGCGCAGCTCGAGCACGACCTGGGCGACCTCGGCCCGCCCCCGCGGGTCGAGCATGGAGGTGGCTTCGTCGAGCACCACACACTCCGGCTGCATCGCGAGCACGCCCGCGATCGCCACGCGCTGTTTCTGCCCGGCCGAGAGCAGGTGCGGAGGCCGGTCGCGCGCCTCCCACATGCCGGTGGTCTCCAATGCCTCCTGCACCCGCCGCCGCAGTTCGGCGCGCGGGACGCCCAGGTTCTCCGGGCCGAACGCCACGTCTTCTTCGACGATCGTGGCGACCATCTGGCTCTCGGGGTGCTGGAACACCATGCCGACGGTCTGCCGGATCATTCTCACGCCCGCCGGGTCCCGCGTGTCCATCCCGCGGACCCGGACGATCCCCCGCTGGGGGCGCAGCAGCGCGTTCAGATGGCGGGCGAGGGTGGATTTCCCGGAACCGTTGGGGCCGATGATCGCCAGATGCTCGCCGGTGTGGACGGCCAGCGAGACACCCCGCAGGACCCGCGCGTCCGGAGTGAGGGGGGACGGAACGGTGTAGGAAAACTCGACGGTGTCGCAGACGATCAGCGGATCAGGCATCGGGCGGGGCGGCCCCCGGCCCCGCGCCGCCGGCGAGCGCGTAGCAGGCCGCCGCGGCGAAGATGCGGCATGCCTCGACGAGATGGTCCACCCGGACGAACTCGTCGATCTGGTGGGGAATCGTCACATCCCCCGGCCCGATCGTCACGATGGGGACCCGCGCCCAGGCCGACAGAAAGGTTCCGTCCGTCGCCCCGGGCACGCCCCGGCGCCGCGGGGGCCGCCCCTGGACGCGGCGGCAGGCCCGTTCGACCGCGCCGACGATCGGCGCGTCCGGGGGCGTCTCCGTCCATGGCCGCTCCTCGATCACCTCGAGGGCGCTCTGACAGTCCGGGATCCCGGCGGCGGCGGCCGCCGCCGCGGCCGCGAGGTCGTTTCGGATCTCCGCGGGCTCCTGCCCCGGGACGGTGCGGACATCGAGCGCGACGAGGGCGTCGGCGTGGATGACATTCAGCTGCGCCGGGTCGCCCGCCCGGAGCACCGTGGGCGTCACGGTGGGCTCGCCCAGCAGCGGGTGCCGTCCATGGCGCTCGATGTAGCGCGCCTCGAGGACCTGGACCTGCCCGATGAACGCCGCGGCGGCGGGAATGGGGTTGACGCCGCTCCGCGGCATCGCCCCGTGGGCCATGCTCCCCTTGAACCGGACCAGGGCGCGCAGCGCGCCCTTCTGCACCAGGCAGACGTCGTTGGCCTCGGGCTCGCAGATGATGGCCCCGCAGGCGTCCTTGGCCCAGCCGTTGCGAATGAAGGCCTTGACGCCGAGCATCATGCCTTCTTCGTCCGCCACCACCGCCACCCGGATCCGCCCGGGCAGCGCGACGCCGGCGTCCCGGATCGCGCGCACCGCCGCGATGGCGGCGGCCACGCCCCCCTTCATGTCGGCCGCCCCCCGCCCGTAGAGGCGCCCGTCAACGACGGTGGCGCCGAAGGGCGGATACGACCATGCCGCGGCCTCGCCCTCGGTGACGACGTCGCTGTGTCCTTCCAGGATCAGCAGGGGGCCCGCGCCGCGCCCGATCCAGTCGCCGATGACGTTGGGCCGCCCGGGGGCCGCGTCCTCGCAATGCACCTCGAGGCCCAGCCGCCGCAATTCGCCGGCGACCAGGGCGGCGACGGCCGTCTCGTTGGCCTGGGGATCGTCGGGCCGAAACACGCTCGGGATCCTGACCAGCCGGCAGGCGAGGTCGAGCGCGTACCGCTCGTCGATCGCCGCCAGCACCGCGTCCACAAGGGACTCGAGCCGCCGCATCCTGCGAGGCTCACCCGCTGTGGGGCCCGCGGCCCGGGGAGCTCACATCGTCCCGGGACTCAGTACACGTTCGTCTGCCGGGCCCGTCCCGTGTAGTCCCAGAAGACGCTCTTCAGCTCGGTGAAGAACTCCAGGCCCTCCTCGGCCATCTCCCGCCCGCCGACTCCGCTCCACTTGATGCCCCCAAAGGGGATCTGGGCTTCGCCTCCCACCGTGGGCGAGTTGACGTGGACCATGCCGGCCTCGATGCCGTCGACATACCGCATGATCGTGTTGGCGTCCGAGGCGTAGATCGATGAGGAAAGGCCGTAGCGAACCCCGTTGGTGACGCGGAGCGCCTCGTCGAGCGAGCCGACCTCGATCGCCGACAGGACCGGTCCGAAGATCTCCTCCTGCGCGATCCGGGATCCGGGCGGGACGTCCGTAAACACCGTCGGCTCCATGAAGTAGCCCTGCGCCAGGGCGCCGTCGGTCAGACGCCGGCCCCCGCACGCCAGGCGCGCCCCCTCGGCGCGGCCGGCCTCGATATAGTGCAGGACCGTGGCGAGCTGCTTCGCGTCCACGAGGGGGCCCATCCCAACGCCGTCTTCCAGGCCGTTCCCCACGCGGATGGCCCGCGCCCGATCGACGATCGCCTCGATGAGCCGGCGGCCGACATCCCGGTGGACGACGCACAGGCTGGTGGCGGTGCAGCGCTGGCCGGTGCTGCCGAAGGCCCCCTGGACGATCCCCGCCGCCGCCAGATCCAGATCGGCATCGGGCATCACCACGACGGCGTTCTTGCCGCCCATCTCGCAGGACACCTTCGCCAGCCGGCGGGCGGCCCGGGCATAGACCTCGCCGCCGATCTCGCAGGACCCGGTAAACGACACCGCGCGCACCGCGGGATGGGCGACCAGCGCGTCGCCGACCTCCGAGCCCGGTCCGACCACGAGCGTGAGCACGCCTTTGGGAAGCCCCGCCTCCTCGAGGATCTCGAGGTAGCGCTGGGCCACCAGCGGCGTCAGCGACGCGGGCTTGAGGATCACCGCATTCCCCGCCACGAGGGCGGGGGCGACCTTCCACGCCGGCTCCGCCCAGGGGAAGTTCCAGGGCGTGATGATCGCCACGACCCCCAGGGGCTCCCGCAGGGTAAAGAGCACGGTGGTGGGCATCTCGGACGGCCGCGTTTTGCCGCCGATCCGGAACCCCTCGCCGGCGTACCATTCCAACAGGTTGATGCCCTTCATCACCTCTCCCCGCGCCTCGCTGAGGATCTTGCCCTCTTCCCGGGTGAGGAGGCGGGCCAGTTCATCCAGGCGGGTGCGGGCCAGCGCCGCCGCCTTCGCCAGCACCCGTCCCCGCTCGGGCGGCGGGGTCGCGCGCCAGACGCGGAAGGCGTCCTGCGCGCGCTCCACCGCCCGCGCCACGTCTTCGGCGGTCTGCTGCGGGACATCGGCCAGGACGTCGGAGACATCCGCCGGGTTCGTGTCCAAGATCACCCGGTCGCGGGCGCCTGATCCGGCCTGCGGGCTCGTCCCCGGCTGCGGGAGATCTCGGGTTGTGCTCATCCGGTCCCTCCTCCTGATGCGTGTCGGCCGGGAGCAACCTCCGGCGCGGGCGTTGTTCAGTTCCGCAGAAGCAAAGTCCTGCCACGCGCGGGGCCGGCAGAGGGCGCCTCGAGGCGGCGTCCTGGAGAGCTCGTCTTCTATGGAGGGCGGCCCGCGGGAAGCGGCGAGATGGGCATCGCCGTTACCACGTTTTGGGCATACTCGTTTTGGGACCCTAAACGAGGGAAGGAGCACCGGTGCACGGACAATCGCTCGAGGAAGCGCGGGCCGCGGGCTTCGCGGCGCCCCCGCCGCGAAAGGCGCAGGGGCCGATCGTCGACGTCCACACCCACATGACCGAACCGGCGACGAATCATGAGTTGATCGAGGCGGCGCGGCTCTACCGGATCGCGACGCTCGTCGCGATCGCTCCGCTCGACGCCGGCCTCGCCCTCCGCGGGCAGTACCCCCGGGAGATCACCCTCGCCGTCCGACCCGTGCTCACCGAACCCCGCGGCCAGATCGCGCTCCTGGACCGGGCCGTCGAAACCGTTCACGGGGCGAAGGCGCACGGAGCGCCGCTCATCAAGCTGTGGTTCGCGCCCCGGATCCGCGACCGGCTGGACTTCCTGCTCGACTCCCCCCGCCTGGACCCGATGTTCCAGGCCATCGCCGAGACCGGCCTCGGGGTGCTCGTCCACGTCAGCGACCCCGACCGCTGGTTTGAGCGGAAGTACGATCCGGCGAAGTACGGGACCAAAGCGGAGCAGTACCCGATGCTCGAAACGCGGCTGCGGCAGTTCCCCACGATCCCGTTTGTGGCCGCCCACATGGGGGGCGACCCCGAGCACCTGGACCACCTCGCGGATCTTCTCACCCGGTACCCGAACCTCTACCTCGACACGAGCGCTACCAAGTGGATCGTCCGGGAACTCGGCCGGCAGCTGCAGGCCGCCCGCGATTTTTTCCGCCGGTGGGCGGACCGCATTTGTTTCGGGACGGACCAGGTCGTTCTCAAGGACTCCGAACCTGTGCGCTACACGATGCGGTACTGGGTGCACCAGATGTTCTGGGAGACCGATCTTGTCTGCGAATCACCGATCGCCGACCCCGACAGCGACGGCGTCCCATCCCTGCGCGGCCTCGACCTGCCGGTGGACGTGCTGGAACAGATCTACTGGAAGACGGCCGCGGCGGCCTTCGGCATCAGGACCCGCCCCTCTCAGAACGCGCCTTCGATCCCATTGCCGAACGCGGGCCCGTAGCCCCGGGTGGGGGCGCCCCTGATGCGCCGGGGGGGGAGACTCAACGCGCCGCCGACACCCCACTGAACGGCGGGCGGGGTCCCCCTCAAGGCGCCAGCGCCTTCTCCACATCCTCGCGGGTCAGGTCTTCTCCGAGCTCCCCCGCCCACCGGAGGACCGCCTGCACGATCTCCTGCCGCGTCATCCCCAGACTCGAGGTCATCTCCTGGGCGCACATTTCGACCACATACTCCAGGCGGCCGCTCCAGCCGGCATCCTTTGCCTCGGCGATCAAGGAAACCACGATCCCGGCCAGCAGCGGCTCAGCCCACGCGCGCCGATCACTCGAAACATCGGGCGCGACCGCGGGCCCCCTCCCCTCTGCCGTACGGCCGTCCTCTTCCACAAGACACCTCCCGACGCCATCCCGGCGCGCCCCCGGTCCGGCTGCGCGGTCGACGCGCACGCCGAGCGCGGTCACCAGCGCGCCCCCCCCGCAGCGGGACAGAACGACTCCCGGCGCAAGCACGAAAACTTGTTCGCTCAGCCGTCTTCGGGATCGCGTCTGCGCACTCCTGCGGGGCTCTATTGCTGCGGGACGAACGTCGCGGTCCATGTCGTCTGACGATGCCGCAGCAGACCTCCGACCCGATACCGCAGCAGGCTCCACAACCGGGTGAGAATCCCGCTGCGGTCGACTGGGGCGGCCGCGAGCAGCGGCGATGTCGCCAGCACGGCCGTCGCATTGCGGATCGTGAGGGTGGCGACCTGCTGCCCCCGCTGGAAGGGCGCGATCGGACGCACGCGTAGCTCCTCCGACACGGTCAGCGGCGAATGATCGTCTCGAGTCACGAGGACCTCGATGGCCCGGGGCGTCTCGAGCCGCAGCCGCGCCGCGCGGCCGCCGTAGACCCTGATCGAGGATGGGACGAGCCGCTGCCACGGCACCGCCACCAGCTCGTACCGGGCGAATCCCATGTTGAGCAGCGCTTCCGCCGAGGCGGTGCGGAGCTGCAGGGTGTGCGCCCCCATGACGACCGCGATCAGGCGGAGCGGCCCCTGGCTGGCCGTCGCGACGATGTTGAAGCCCGCCTCGTCCGTGAATCCGGTCTTCAGGCCGTCGACGCGCGGGTCGCGAAAGACGAGGTTGTTCCAGTTCGCCTGACGGATGCCGCCGTACGTCACATACCGCGGGCTCGTATAGGTGACCGCGTCCGGGAACGCCGCCAGGATCTCGCGCGCGA
>DATHLI010000090.1:0-8122 GCA_035488355.1 bacterium
GGGCTCTCTTGCCATAATGAGAACTAACCGCGGGGCGGTTAGCTCAGTGGCAGAGCGCATCCTTCACACGGATGAGGTCGCAGGTTCAAAACCTGCACCGCCCACCACGCACCCCGCTGCACCGGACTGCACGAGATCAGATGCCACGGTTCCAGGTGCCCAAGGCAGGTGGTAGGTCCCACCATTCACCACTTCCGAGAACACCATTCACAACTCGCCTTCCCATTTCAGGGCATGCTCAGTCCGGTTAGTCCGCGGGTCGCCCGAGACATCGCAAAGGCACTTCTGCCAGCCTAAAGCAGGCCTCACACTCGTCTCAGCGCACTTGCGGAAGGGCAACACGTGTCCAGTGAAGACCGCCGTCTACGGTTTTAAGAAGGATGTGATCGTCAATTGGCTTCCGCGCGCCCGGTGCCTCGGAACCGAGCTGTCGTGGGAATAAGCCGCGCTGGCGGGGAAGCCATGGCGATCGCAACCGCGACCAGCCCCACCGCAACCACCTGGTATCGCATATTCCTCCCCTGCACCTATCTTACCCCGTCTGCCGGACACGCCCTACGGGTAGGTACTGTTACCGTAACGGTCGGCGAAGTGCCGGTGGTCCGGTAGGAGGGCATGTATGAAAGCATTCTGGCAGAACATCGGCGTTGCGCTTTCGGCTGCGATCGGCGCCGTGATATCGATCATGGGCGACCTGATCCAAAAGCAAGATGCCTCGGCGACACTCAAGCTCTCTGCGATCCTGGCCAGGAATGTCATGCCCAGGATCACTCCCCTCGCTGTTGTGTGCCTCCTCGTCGTGTTGGCCGTCGCCGTCGCGTTTATCTTCAAAGCCAACACGGGCAAGGACGCATTTTATCGAGGCCTCAGCGTAATCTCGCTCCTCATGCTGGCGACGCCATATCAGCTGCCCCAAACGCTTCCGCAAGGCGCCCCGGGCGTGAGGGTGGGTACGGTACGGGGGGTTGATCTCTCGGCAGGTGTTCCCGGACCGGGCGTCAATGTCATGCCCGCAAATCTCGCCCAGGTGTCGGGGTCGGTGTTCACCCCGGTCCACGTGCGGCTCGAGACCAGCGATCACCGCCCCGTGTCGAACGTGACGGCGATACTGATCGATCCATCAACCTCGCAGATCCTGGGAAGCTTGCGCCGGGAGGGAGACGAATTTACGTTCTTTACCCGTCCGGGGGCGTATCTCCTGAGGGTGGAGGCACCGGGGTATCTCATCGTGACCTACAACTTGCGCGTTGAGAAAGCACAGCGAAATTTTGTCCGAATCGCCCTGGAGGCCACGTGGGTCCCAATTTTCCTGCAGCGGCTGCCACTTGTGTCGTTCTAGAAGTTACGATCCCTGCTCCGAGACCATCGCGAGGAACACCTCGACAATCCGGGGATCGAAGTGTGTTCCCGCGTGATGATAGATGTACTCCCGCGCCTCTTCAACGCTCCACGCCGCCCGATGGGGGCGGTCCGTTCGGAGCGCGCACCACACATCGACCACCGCAAAGACGCGGGCGGCCAAGGGGATCTGCTCCCCCTTCAATCCGCGAGGATACCCTGTGCCATCCCACTTTTCATGGTGGCAATAGGGGATGTCGAGCGCGGGAGTCAACGCGCCGGTCGTCGACAATAGGTCGCGGGCGAAGACGGGGTGGCGGCGCACGATCCCCCATTCTTGCTCGGTCAACTGACCGGGTTTGAAGATGATCTCATCGGGAACGCCCACCATTCCGATGTCATGGAGGAACGCCCCTCGCCGGACGTGAATGAGGTCCTCCTCTTTCATTCCCACCGCGCGGGCCAGCCGCAGGGTCAGGGCCACCACCCCGTGATTGTGGAGCCAGATCTCATCATCTTCCAAGGAGAAGACGGATGGCTCGTCTTTTCCAGCCACATCTGGCTCGCTGAATTCGGAGTCATCCCGCTGTGGGTCAGCGACCTCGCGGTGTCTGCGGGGATGTGAATTCATGGACCGCCCCTGGAGGCGTGCGTCACGTCAATGTCTTTGTGCCCAGCAGACTCGTCTTGCAGACCACCTCTTACATAGGGCCAGTAGTGGGTCGGTTTAACGGGCCTTTTCTGCTGTTACGGGGTGGGATGCGTCCATCCGAAATGCCGGATCCCACCCCAATTTCACCGATGCACTCGAAGGGTGGCGTCGGCCGTACCGGAGAAAAGGGGCAGGACTCGGTCCGCGCCGGCTGGAACACGCCTTCGCGCTTGCTCGACGACGCGGATCCCGGTCTCGCCGGAGGATTGATCGCTCGGAGGACCGGACCCCTGGAGGGGCTTGCATGCCCTGCTATATCTGCACCGCCTGCGGCGTGCAGTACGCGGAGACCCAGCGTCCCCCCGAGCGCTGTGCGATCTGCGAAGACGAGCGCCAGTATGTGACCTGGGAGGGGCAGGCCTGGACGACGCTCGACGATCTCCGGCGGGATCACCGGACGGTCGCCAAGGAGGAAGACCCCGGCCTGACCGGGATTGGGATCGAGCCGGCCTTCGCCATCGGCCAGCGCGCCTTGCTTGTCCAGACGTCCGCGGGGAACGTGCTGTGGGACTGCATCCCCCTGCTGGACGAGCACGCCGTGAGCGCGGTGCGGGCGCGCGGTGGCCTGTCGGCGATCGCGATCTCGCATCCCCATTTCTATGCCTCGATGGTGGAGTGGAGCCGGGCGCTTGGGGGCGTGCCGGTCTACGTGCACGCGGCCGACCGCCGGTGGGTGATGCGATCGGATCCCGCCATCGTGTTCTGGGAGGGCGAGACGCACCGCGTGCTCGATGGGCTGACGCTGGTCCACTGCGGCGGCCACTTCGAGGGCTCGGCCGTGCTGCACTGGGCGGCCGGCGCCGGGGGCCGGGGCGCCCTGCTGAGCGGGGACACGCTGCAGGTCGTCTTTGACCGGCGGCACGTGAGTTTCATGTACAGTTACCCCAACCTCATTCCGCTGGGAGCGCCGGCGGTTCGCAGGATTGTGGACGCGGTGACCCCGTTGCCCTTCGATCGGATCCATGGGGGCTGGTTCAGGCGGGCCATCGCCGCGGACGCGAAGACCGCGGTGGCGCGCTCGGCGGCCCGCTACGTGCACGCCATCGGGGCCTCGGAAGAGTAGGCGCCGCGCCGCAGGGAGAGGGAGGGATCGCGCGTGGCTCGACTGACCATGGGCATCATCATGAACGGCGTGACCGGCCGCATGGGCACCAACCAGCATCTGGCCCGTTCGATCATGGCGATCCGCGAGCAGGGCGGGGTGCCGTTGGGCGACGGCGACGCGATCTGGCCGGAGCCCATCCTGGTCGGCCGCAGCGCCGATAAGCTGGCCGCGCTGGCCGGCCGGTTCGGGCTCGCACGGTGGAGCACCGACCTGGAGGCGTGCCTGGCGGATCCGGCGCCGCAGATCTACTTCGACGCCCAGGTGACCTCGGCCCGGGCGGAGCCGGTTCGCCGGGCGATCCAGGCGCGGAAGCACATCTACGCGGAGAAGCCGCTCGCGGACGATCTGGACACCAGCCTCGAGCTGGCCGGCCTGGCCGCCGAAGCCGGCCTCAAGAACGGGGTAGTCCAGGACAAGTTGTTCCTGCCGGGATTGCGCAAGCTCAAGCGGCTGGTCGACGGCGGGTTCTTCGGACGCATCCTCTCGGTGAGGGGCGAGTTCGGGTACTGGGTGTTCGAGGGCGGCTGGCAGCCCGCGCAGCGTCCCTCATGGAACTACCGGAAAGAGGACGGCGGCGGGATCATCCTCGACATGTTTCCCCACTGGCGGTACGTGCTCGACAACCTGTTCGGCCAGGTGCGCCGGGTGGTCTGCCTGGGGGTGACCCATATCCCGCGGCGGGTCGACGAGCGAAACGTCCAGTACGCGGCCACCGCCGAGGACGCCGCGTACGCGGTGTTCGAATTGGACGGCGGCGTCGTCGCGCACTTCAACTCCTCGTGGTGCGTGCGGGTCTACCGGGACGAGCTGCTCAGCATCCAGGTCGATGGAACCGAGGGCAGCGCCGTGGCCGGCCTGTGGACCTGCAGGGCGCAGCACAGGGCCGGGACCCCCCGGGCGGTGTGGGATCCAGACCGCCCGCCCGCGGCCGCGTACCGGGAGCAGTGGCAGGACGTGCCGGACAACCAGCCGTTCGACAACGCCTTCAAGGCCCAGTGGGAGCTGTTCCTGCGCCACGTGGCCGGCGGCGCGCCCTTCCCCTGGTCGTTCCTCGAAGGGGCGAAGGGCGTGCAGCTGGCCGAGGCCGCGATGCGATCCTGGCGCGAGGGCCGGTGGATCGACGTGAGCGATCTCAGGCTCTGACCCGGAGGAAGCGATGGCGCGAGCGGTGGTGATGCTCCCCCAAGAGGACCGGAGCCTCCTTCGCTACGAACTGGGGGCGGCCTCCTCGTTCGAGCCGGCCACGGAGCCCCTCAAGAGCCGGGTGGTGTACGCCGCGGTGCACGTCGTCGCCGATCCGTTCGCCGCGCAGGGTCCCGACGCCGCTGCGACGCTGGACTGGGAGGCCACCCTCGCCTACCGCCACTACCTGTGGTCGATGGGCCTCTCGATCGCGGAAGCCATGGACACCGCCCAGCGCGGGATGGGGCTTGACTGGTCCGCGTGCCGGGAGTTGATCCGGCGCACCGCGGTCGAGGCCAAGGCCGCGCGCGGGGGGCTTGCCTGCGGCGCGACCACGGATCAGCTGCCGCCCGGGCGGGTGGTCCTGGAGGAGATCGAGCGGGCCTACGACGAGCAGTGCGCGTTCATCGAGGATGCGGGAGCGGCGGTGGTGGTGATGGCCAGCCGTCACCTCGCCTCCTCCGCGAGAGGGCCCGAGGATTACCTGCGTGTCTACGACCATGTGCTGTCGGGGCTCTCCCGCCCGGCGATCCTGCACTGGCTCGGTGAGGTCTTCGATCCTCACCTCGCGGGCTACTGGGGCTCGCGCGACCTGGACGCCGCGACCGAGACCCTGGTTGGGATCGTGCGGCAGCACGCGGACAAGGTCGACGGGATCAAGGTGTCGCTCCTCGATGCCCGCCGCGAGATCGCGCTCCGCGAACACCTGCAAAAGCACGACGTCCGCCTGTACACCGGCGACGACTTCAACTATATGGACCTGATCCGGGGGGACGCCCGGGGGTACAGCCACGCGCTCCTGGGCATCTTCGACGCCATTGCTCCGGCGGCGTCCGCCGCGATCCGGGCGATGGACCGCGGGCAGATGGACGTCTACGAAGCGATCCTGGCGCCGACCATCCCTCTGTCCCGGCATATCTTTCAGGCGCCTACCTATTATTACAAGACGGGCCTGGTGTTTCTGGCCTACCTGAACGGGCACCAGCAGCACTTTCGCATGGTCGGGGGACAGGAGAGCGCCCGGTCGATCGTGCACCTCGGCCGGATCCTGATGCTGGCCGACCGCGCCCATCTGCTGCGGCTGCCCGACCTCGCCGCATCGCGCATGCGTAAGATCCTTGCGGTGGCAGGCATCGAGTAGGGGCAGGCCATGAGCCCTGGGGCCGGCGGCGGGCGCCTCAGCCTCAATCAGATGACGGTTCCCGGGTGGACCGTGCAGCAGGCGGTGGATGGCTGCGCGAGGCACGGGATCCGCCACATCGGCCTCTGGCGGGAAAAGGTGGCGGAGCGCGGGGTGGCGGCGAGCGCGCGCGCGGCGCGCGATGCGGGGGTGGCCGTCTCCAGCCTATGCCGCGGCGGCTTCTTCCCCGCCGGGACCGCGGCGGAGCGGCGGAGGCGCATCGAGGATAACCGGCGGGCGATCGAGGAGGCGCGCGGGCTCGGCACGGATACCTTGGTGCTGGTCTGCGGGCCGGCGCCGGATCGGGATCTCGATGGGGCCAGGCGCGTCGTGGAGGAAGCGGTCGCGGAACTCGTCCCCTATGCCGCCGAGCACGGCGTCAGGCTGGCGATCGAGCCGCTGCACCCGATGTTCGCGGCGGACCGGTCGGTCGTCAACACGCTGGCCCAGGCCGCCGCGATCGCGGAGCGCCACCCGCCCGATCGGGTCGGGGTGCTCGTCGATGCGTACCACGTCTGGTGGGATCCGGCGGTGGACGCGGAGATTGCCCGCTGCGGGCGGAGGGTGTTCGGGTTCCACATCAGCGACTGGATCGTGCCGCTTCCGGACGTCCTGTACGGGCGTGGGATGATGGGGGACGGGGTCATCGAGCTGCGGAGGCTCCGGCAGGCCGTGGACGGCGCCGGGTTCACCGGCCCGATCGAGGTGGAGATCTTCAACCGGGCGATCAACGCCATGTCCGGGGACGAGGTCCTGAGCCTGATGAAGGAGCGGTACCTGGCGCACGTGGCGTGAGCGCGCTAACGACCAATCGCTGGTTCCATATCACCAACAAACTGGTCTACGTTGCGGATGCTCCGGAGGACGACTTTCATCGCTTCGTTGGGGAAGCCGGATTCAAGCGTCACCGTGTATCCGGCGAAGACATCGTAGGCATCATCCACTCCCCAAAACAAGAAATTCCGATCGCTCATCCGGAGGAGTTGCTTCATTAACCCCGCGCCATCGCTGACGTTGTTCACGTTGATGTACCCGCCTTTGTAGTGCGGGTAGATCCGGAAGCCGATGGTCTGCGATTTGGTGACACTGATCACGATCTCTAGACTGTCCGAATTGGTCAGTTCCCGCATGGTCCCGACAAAGTTATAGGGCTGCTTCTGGCTTTGTCGGAATGAGACACCGATGGCCGGGCCCACCGTGTCGAGGAGTTGTGTCAATTGGTCTCGTGTTCCGAGTCGCGCCGTTTCGTCAGCGGTCTGCTGGCCGTAGACGACCGGGACGCAGGTTGTCGCTGTCAGAACGCATAGGAGCGCCACCACGATTGGTCGCACAGAGTCACCTCCGCTGAGAGCTCACTCCAATCCGGGGTCTGTTTGCTGAGCCGATTGAAGTGGTGCCCCTGATATGGCATGCAGAGGACATCGCGGAGACCATTGGTGGCGAACCTGGCGAGGATACCGATGGTGCGAGGGTGTTTCTTAGGAGCCTCCGCGCGCGCCGTCCGCGGCTATGTCGAGTAGTCCGCGAACTGGACCGTTGTGGCCCGCGCCCGCCAGTCGGTGACGACGTTGACGACCGCCGGGACGCCGGCCTCGGCCGCCCGCTCGAGCGCCGGGCGGATGCCGTCCGGCTCCTCGACGTGCTCACCGTAACAGCCCAAGGCCTCGGCCATGCGATCGAAGCGGGTGTAGCCGAGATCGCGGCCGGGCTTGTTCCGCTCCGGGTCGGCGGTCCACCCGCCGTTCAGGCTGATCACCGTGATCACCGGCAGATGATGGCGGGCCGCGGTGTCCAGCTCCATCGCGTTCAGGCCGAAGGAGCCGTCGCCGTGCAGGACCAGCACCTGCGCCTCCGGCTTGGCGACCTTGGCGCCGAGCCCGTAGGGGAGGCCGACCCCCATCGTGCCGAACGGCCCCGAGTTGAGCCGGTGGCCGGCCACGTAGGTCGGGATCGCCTGGCGGCCGTAGTTGAGGATTTCCTGGCCGTCGACGACCAGGATGGCGTCCCGGTCGAGGAAGTCGCGCACCTCCTTGCACAGGCGCAGGGGATGGATCGGCACCTGGTCCGTGCGCATCGCGGCCTCGGATTCCGCGCGCTTCCCCCGGTTCACCGACCCGAGATGCGCGAGCCACTCGGCGTACCGCTTCGCGTCCACGCGGCCGTCCGCCGCCCCGACGATCTGGCGCAGGACCGCCTTCGCGTCGCCGACGATCCCGATGTCGGCCGGCCGGTTGCGGCCGATCTCGGCGGGATCGAGGTCGATCTGGACGAGCTTCGCGCCGGCGGCGAAGCGCGGCGGCTGCGCGTAGCCGATCACGTAGTTGAGGCGCGTGCCGACGGCGATGATCATATCCGCCTCCCGGAAGGCGGTGGAGCGGGCGTGTGAGAAGCACAGCGCGTGGTCCTCCGCGACGGCGCCGCGCCCCTGCGGGGTGGTGTAGAAGGGGATGCCGAGTTCATCGACGAGGGCCTGGAGCTCCTCCGCGGCGTCCGACCAGAGAATGCCGCTGCCGGAGATGAGCACCGGCCGTTCGGCGCGGGCCAGGAGGTCCACGGTCTGTCGGACCAGGTCCGGATCGCCTGCCGGGCGAGCCCTGGCGCGCGG
>DATHLI010000091.1:0-8840 GCA_035488355.1 bacterium
CAAGCGGGCGGGGGTTGTTCGGGCGCGGATAGACCTCCAGGCATTCGTCCACCATCTCGGGCAGGCGGTCCCGCTCCAGCCCGAGCGACCGCAGCGAGTCTGGAATCCCGACATCGCGGCACAGCCCGCCCACCTCGGCGATGATGTCGTGGCGCTCAAGGCCGGCGGCCCGGCCGAGTCCGGCCAGGCGTTCCGGCGCGGCCTCCCGGCTGTACGCGAGCGTGTACGGCAGGGCCAGGGCGCAGGAGAGGCCGTGCGGCAGATGCAGCCGGTTCGCGATCGTGTAGGCGATCGAGTGGCCGAGGACCATGCCGGCGTTCAGGCTCAGCCCCCCCAGGTAGGCGGCGAGCAGCATGTGGGCGCGCGAGGCGGGATCCGGATGCGCGCCGCAGGCGCGCCGGAGGGCGCCGAAGATCAGCCCGATCCCCTGCGCCGCCATCTGATCGGTGAGGGCGGTGGCGTTGGTGGAGAGCGTTCCTTCCATGCAGTGGCTGAGCGCGTCGAGGCCCGTATGCGCGGTGACCGTTGGAGGCAGCGAATGCGTCAGCAGCGGATCGAGAATCGCTCCGGCGGCCAGGAGCTGCGGGTGGTTGTTGGCAAACACCTTCCGCGCCCCGGTCGTGAAGACGGCGTTCTGGCTCGCCTCGGCCCCGGTGCCGGCCGTGGTCGGGACGAGGATCGTCGGGACCGAGGCTTCGGCGAAACGGCGGCCGACGACGTGCGTGTAGTCCATCACGCTGCCGGGATTGCGAACGAGCGCGGCGCTGATCTTGGCGACGTCCATGACGCTGCCGCCGCCCACGCCCACCACGAGCGCCGGCGCGATGCGGCGGGCCGCGGCCACCGCCCGGTCCGCCACCTCGACGCTCGGCTCTCCCGGAATGTCCGCGTAGCGGTGCACCTCACACCCCGCCGCGGTCAGGCCGGCGGCGACGCCGCGCGCCAGCCCCAGCCGCTCCACGACGGCATCGGTCACCAGGAACGCGGCGCCGGGGCGCACGCCCAGCTCCGCGAGATCATCCGCGATCCGGTCCGCGGCGCGCGCGCCGAACCAGACGCGGCTCGGCCCCCGGAACGCGCGCGGCTGCTCGAACAGCGTGTATGGCGTGGCCATTCGGACCCCCCGAGCCCCGCCGTCACGCGGCTCGCGCCGCGCAGTGCTCGGCCGGCGGGTTGACCCGTTGTTCATCCAGATGATACCATCGGGGCTGTCTGACGCGCAATTTTGTCCGTGCCCTCTGGAGCACCGCATTGGCGATCGGTGTCGAGCGCATTCCCGCCGGGATCCGCGTGCCCTCCGCCATGCCCCGCATGGTCCGGGTGCGTCAGCGGTTCCCCCGGCCCCGACTCGACGACGTCCCGGCCGCCGTCCGGGCCGAACTGCGCCGGCTCGATCTCCGGACGCGGGTCCGCCCGCGGGCGCGGATCGCGGTGACCGCGGGGAGCCGCGGGATCCGCGACATCGTGGCGGTCTTGCGCACCGTGGTGGACGAGCTGCGGACGGCGGGGGCCGACCCCCTGCTCATCGCGGCGATGGGCAGCCACGGCGGCGGCACCGACGAAGGGCAGCGGCGCCTCCTCGAGCACCTGGGGGTCACGCCGGCCACCGTGGGGGCGCCCCTCAGCACGTCCATGGACACGGTCGAATTGGGGAGGACACCGAGCGGATTCGTGGCCTACTGTGACCGGGTGGCGGCGGGATGCGACGGGATCCTGGCCGTGAGCCGGATCAAACCGCACACCGGGTTCAGCCATCCATTCGGAAGCGGGGTGATGAAGATGCTCGGCGTCGGGTTGGGCAAGGCGCCGGGCGCCGCGCAGATTCATCAGCAGGGCCCCGGGCAGATGGCGGGCGCGATCCGGGAGATCGCCGAGTGCGTGATCGGCACCGGCCGCGTCCTGGGCGGTCTCGCCATCATCGAGAACGCGTACGATGAGACCGCCCGGGTGGTCGGGATCGCCCCCGAGCGCATCCCGGACGTGGAGGTGGCGTTGTTCCCCGAGGCGCGCGCGGCGATGCCCCGACTGCCGGTGGACCGCATGGACCTCCTGATCGTGGACGAAGTCGGCAAGAACTTCAGCGGCACCGGCATGGACGTCAACGTCATCGGGCGCTGGCGCATCGCCGGGCTCGCGGAGCCGGAGACGCCCCACGCGGAGCGGATCGTGGCGCTGCGGCTGTCCGACGCCTCCGAGGGCAACGCGCAGGGGATCGGCCTGGCCGACTTCACCACCCGGGCGGTGGTCGACCGCATCGACTTTACCGCGACCTACCTGAACTGTATCGTCAGCACGTACGTTCAACGAGCGATGCTCCCGATCGTCATGTCCACCGAGCGGGACACGATCCTGGCGGCGTTTGGGAGCCTCGGGCTGCCCGATGCGCTTCGGGCGCGGATCGTGCGGGCGCCGAATACGCTCCATCTGGAGGACGTGTGGGTGTCAGAGCCCCTGGTGCGTGAACTGGAGGGACGGCCGCACATCGCCGCGCTGGAATCACCCGAGCCGATGCGGTTCGACGACGGCGGGCGCCTGTGCTGACCCGGCGCGCGCCGCGGGCGCCCTCCGTTGCGGAGCGGCCGGCCGAATCGGACGCCGCCGTCCGGCGCATCGCGGCGCTGCTTCGCCTCGGGACGTTCAACGTCGTGCTGACCGGCGCGGGGGTCAGCACCGAGTCGGGGCTTCCGGACTTCCGCTCCAAGGGCGGATTGTGGAGCGGCATCGACCCGACGCGCGTCGCCTCCCTGAGCGCGTTCCAGAGCGACCCGCAGGCGTTCTACGCATTCTATCAGACCCGCCTCGCGGGGCTGGCCGGCGCCGCCCCGAACGCCGCGCATCGGGCGATCGCCAGGCTCGAAGCGCTCGGAGCGGTGCACCTCGTGGTGACGCAAAACGTCGACGGCCTGCACCAGCAGGCCGGGTCGCGCGACGTGGTGGAAGTGCACGGCAACCTGCGCGAGGCCCGCTGCGCCGGGTGCGGGGCCGTCCGGCCGATCGCGGAGATGGCCGGGCCGCTGCGGTCGGGGACGCTTCCTCGATGCGCGGCGTGCGGCGGCCTGCTGCGCCCCAACGTCGTGCTGTTCGAAGAGCTCCTGCCGGCGGCGGCCTACGGGCGGGCGGCAGCGGCGTGTGAAACGTGTCGGGTCCTGCTGGTGGTCGGGTCGTCGCTAGCGGTCTATCCGGTGGCGGGGCTCCCCGCGCTCGCGGCCCGGCAGGGGGCGAGGCTGGCCATTGTGAACCGCGAGCCCACGCCGCTCGACGGGCAGGCCGATGTCGTGGTGCGGGACGACGCCGGGGCGGCGCTCCCTCGGATCGCCGACGCGGTCGCCGGGCGCGGGTAATCGGTCGAACCGAACACGCAGAGGAGGGGAGCCGGGTCGTGCAACGGGCCGAGGTGGGGGTCTTTGGGGGATCGGGATTCTACTCGCTGCTCGAAGGCGCCCGCGAGGTGAAGGTGGATACGCCGTACGGAGAGCCCAGCGATCCCGTGATGCTCGGCGAGATCGCGGGCCGGAAGGTGGGGTTTCTCCCCCGGCACGGCCGGACCCACCGCATCCCGCCGCACCGGATCAACTACCGGGCCAACGTCTGGGCGCTGCATTCCCTCGGCGTGGAGTGGGTCTTCGGGCCGTGCGCGGCCGGCAGCCTGCAGCCCGACGTCCGGCCGGGCGAATTCGTGATCTGCGACCAATTCGTCGACCGGACCTGGGGGCGGATGGACACCTTCGCCGACGGGCCGATCGTCACCCACGTCTCGGCCGCCGATCCGTACTGTCCCACGCTGCGGCCGCTGGCCGTGGAGACGGCCCGCCGCCTCGACATCCCCGTGCACGACCGCGGGACCGTGGTGGTGATCCAGGGCCCCCGGTTCAGCACCCGCGCGGAGAGCCGGTGGTTCCGTGGCCAGGGCTGGGAAGTCATCAACATGACCAACTACCCTGAATCCATCCTGGCTCGAGAACTGCAGATGTGTTACGTGAACATCTCGCTGATCACCGACTACGACGTCGGGGTGGAAGGGGATCCCGGCGTCGAGCCGGTCACCCACACGGCGGTGATTCGAGTGATGCAGCAGAACAATGAGAGGCTCCGCCGCCTCCTGCTCGCCATGATCGAGCGGCTGCCCCGCAAGCGGGAGTGCTCGTGTGCGACGGCGCTGGCCCACGCGCGCGTGGAGTGAGCCGGGAAGAAGGGAAGGTGGGGGTGCACGATGCGGACGGGAACGGATCGGGGCGGGGGCGTGCTCCCCGGGGCATTGGGGATCGCCGTCTTCCTCATTGGAGCGCTGCTGCTCCTCGCCGTTTTCTACTTCGCCTACACCGAGTTGATCGCCTCCGGCGCGCTGACGTCCTCATCAGGCGCCTCAGCGCCGTCGGGCAGCCTGGCGCTGCTGGTGGCGACGAAGGGGCTGTTCCTGTTCATCATGGGATTCGCGGCTTCGGCCATCGCGAACAAGGGCATCGGTCTCTACCAGGTGGCGTTGCATGCCGAGCGGGAACCGTGACCCCGCCGCCGCGTTCGGCGTGGCGCCGCAGGCAGGGACGCCGTCGAGGCGGAACTATACTCGAGCAGGAGTTCCAGTCCATCCCTCTGTGAGGGGAGGTGCGCCGTGGAGCTGAAGATTGGTGTCCGCACCGTCGGGGAGGTGACGATCCTGGATGTCGCCGGAGAACTGGATCTCTATACCGTCCCGCGCCTGGATGAGGGGCTGCGCACGGCCGCGACCGCGTCCCGGCCGCTGCTGGTGGTGAACCTGTCCGGCGTCGCGTATATCGACAGCACGGCCCTCAAGATCCTGACCGACCATCAGAAGCGCATTCGGGCGCTCCACGGAGAGATCGCCATCGTTGCCGGCCAACCGGCGATCGCCAAGATCTTCAAGATTACCGGGCTCGACAAGGTGCTGCACGTCGTCGCCACCGAGCGCGAGGCCCTCGAGAAAGTCAAAGTCGATCGCCCGGCAAAATCGTGAGGCCGGCGACCGTGCTGGGTTACCTTTGCTCCAACCTCTGCATGCTATTGGCTCCACTTTGGTATGGAGTCCCCGCAGGGGGCAATCCTCGCTTCGATCGGCCTTACGCCATACGCCCGGCGGGGCCGGCGGGATGGTTCGCCGGCGCCGCCCGCAGGAGTTGAACGTGCGAATGCACCTGGGCATCCGCGGCAAGATCGCCGCGGTCATCCTGATCTGCATGATCCCGGTCCTCATCCTGGGAGGCCTGCTGTTCCAGTCTCGGAACCAGGGACGGCTGGAGATCGTGCAGCGCGGCCACCGGGACCTGGCGCGGGCGATGGCCGCCGACGTCCAGATGTTCCTCGCCGGCGCGGTCGAGGCCGAGCGGACTGCCGGCGCGGCCGTGACGAGCCAGCCGTACCCGGTCTCGGGGATCATCCAACTGTTCACCGCCATCCGCGCGAAGAATCCGTCCTTCCTCTCGCTGATGCTGATCGATGCCGCCGGTACCGGAGTCGCCGCCAGCCCTCCGCAGCCGTTCACCCTGAACCTTGCGGACAATCCCGCGGTGGGCCCGGTGCGGAACGGGAAGGAGTGGGCGGCCGGGCCGCCGACCTGGACCGACGGTCATCCCACCCTCGAGGTGGCGACTGCGATCCGTGAGAAAGAGAAGCTCGCCGCGGTGGTGCTGGGCCGGCTCGACCTCGGGGGGCTCCGGACCGTGCTGCCGCGCGGGCTCGGGCGCGCCGCCGACGGCATCATCGTCGACACCACCGGCCGTCTCATCATTGATATTCGGCAGCCCGCGCGGGCCCCGGAGGCGCTGCAGGGGCTGAGCGCGGTCCGGACGGCCCTGGCCGGCCTCGAAGCCACGATCGAAGGGTACAGCGACGGCCGCACCGGGTATCTGGGGGCTGCCGCCCCCATCGCCGGATTGGGATGGGCGGCCATCGTGGTCGAGCCGGAATCCTCAGCACTGGAATCCGCGCGCCGGGCGGCCGCCCAGGAGATGATCACGGTGCTGACCGCCGTCGGGGTGGGCCTGTTTCTGGCCTGGGTCCTCGGCGCCGAACTGAGCGCCCCGATCCTCGCCCTGGTCCGCGGGGCACGGGCGCTCGGGAGGGGCAACCTGGGCACGCGGGTCGCCCTGCGCCGCAGCGACGAGCTGGGAGAGCTGGGAAACGCGTTCAACGAGATGAGCGAGCGTCTGTCGCGCTACGTCACCGAGATGAACGCGCTGCAGGCGGTCAGCGACGCCGCCCTCTCAACCGTTCGCCTCGGTGAGCTGCTCCCGCCGCTCGTCCAGCGGGTGGGAGCGGCCCTGCACGCCGACGCGGGGTTGATTTGGTTCGTCGAGGAAGGCACGGGCGATCTCGTCGTGCCGGCCGGGTTCAACGGTGCGCTGGCGGCGAAAGGCCGGCGCCTCCGGCGGGGGCAAGGTGTGGCGGGCCGTGTGGCCAACGACACCCGGCCGCTGGTCGTGTCGGACCCGGCCCGGCTCGGGACGCTGGACCCCACCCTCCGACGGGAAGGCGCCTATTCGACCATGGCCGTCCCCCTGCGCGTGGGCGGACGGGTGATCGGGGTCGTCCAGGTGCTCTCCCAGCGCCCACGCGAGTTCACGCCGCACGAGGTCCGCCTCCTGGAAACCTTCGCCGACCGCGTCGCGCTGGCGGTCGACAACGCCAGGGCGTACGAGCGAGAGCGCGAGATCGCCGGGATCATTCAGCAGACCCTCCTCCCGCCTCGGCGGGTCGAACTGCCGGGCCTCGCGGTCGCGGGACGGTACCTGCCGAGCCGGGAGGTGGGGGGGGATTTCTACGCCGTCCTGCCGCTCGATCACGGCCAGGTCGGCCTGGCGATCGCGGATGTGTCCGGGAAGGGCATTCCGGCGGCGACCTTATCTGCCCGCGCCCGCTATCTCCTGGAGGCGTTTGCCCAGGACGGGCGGCGGCCGGAGGCCGTGCTCAGCCGGCTCAATCACGCGCTGGCGGCGGACACCGAGTCCAAGTTTGTCAGCCTGTTCTACGGGATCTTGAACCCGCGGGACGGTACGCTCCTGTTCGCCAGCGCGGGCCATCTCCCGCCGCTCATGGTTCGGGCGCCGGACGCCGCGCCGCGTCTCCTCGAGGCGCCCGGCCTGCTGCTGGGCGTGGAACCCGGGACCACCTACGCGATGTCGGAGACCCGCATCGGCCCGGGGGATCTGCTGCTGCTCTTCACGGACGGGATCACCGAAGCCAGGAACGTGGCGGGAGAGCAGTTCGGGGAGCAGCGGATCTCGGCGTTGCTGGCTAGCTTGCGCGATGCGCCGCTTGACGAGGTGGCCGACCGGGTGATGGACGCGGTCGCCTCGTGGAGCGGGAACGGCCCTGCCGACGACCAGACGGTGGTTGCGGCCCGCATGACGTCACTGCTGTAGCGCGGGTCCCCCGGCCCTGCTGTACAGCTCATCGAACGTCTCGCGGCACTCAACATCCACTCCGCATTGCGTTTCGATTGACGCTCCAAAACGCCTATGTTATACTCGTGCCGCTCAAGTAGAAGCCATCTGCTTCTCACCTGGCGGCGCCGGCGCTCGAGGCGTTCGGTTTGGCTGCCAGCCAGGTTAACGGTTCGGAAACGATCCGGAGGGGATGGCGTCTGCGCCATCCCTTTGTTGCATCAAAAAGGAGGCCAGGAAGTCTATCGACCGCGGACCACGCATCAACGACCGGATCCGGGCCCGTGAGGTCCGGGTCATCGGAAGCAGCGGGGAGCAGCTCGGCGTGATGCCGGTTGCGGAAGCCCTGGCGAAAGCGGGGGAGGCCAACCTGGACCTTGTCGAGGTGGCCCCGACCGCGACTCCTCCGGTGTGCCGCATTGTCGACTTCGGAAAGTACAAGTACGAGCAGGCCAAGAAGGAGCGCGAGGCGCACAAGAAGTCCAAGACGTCCGACCTCAAAGGGATGCGGCTCAGCCCGAAGATCGGCATACACGATTTGCAGGTCAAGACCCGCGCCGTCAGCGGATTCCTGAAGAGCGGGGACAAGGTGCGGGTGTCGATGTGGTTCCGCGGCCGGGAGATGGCGCACCCGCAGGTGGGCGAACAGATTCTGCGCCGCATGGCCCAGGACCTCGCCGATGTCGGGGTGGTAGAGCGGGTCCCGTTGATGGAAGGCCGGAACATGATCATGATCCTCGCTCCGAAGAAGAACTGAGGGCGGGGCCGACAGAGACCGCGGGTCGGCAAGCAGAGGTTGGAGCCAAGGTAAGCGAGGAGTCGATCAAAGGTAGGGCGAGAGCGTGCCGAAACTCAAGACGCACCAGGGATCGTCGAAGCGCATTCGGGTCACGGGGCGCAAGCGGCTGCTGCGTGGACGCCAGCTTGGAGGGCATTTGATGGTCCACAAGAGCGCCAAGCGAAAGCGATCGCTGCGGCAGAACCCGGCCGTCGAGGCCGTGGATATCGCCCGGATCGGCCGCCTGCTTCCGTACCGCTAGGGCGCGCCGGGCTACACGCCGTTTGGGAGTGATCGTCCATGACACGCGTCAAACGGGGAGTGGTCGTTCGCCGGCGGCACCACAAGGTGCTGAAGCTGGCGAAGGGATACTGGGGCAAGAAGAGCCGCTGGTTCAAGCTGGCCAACCAGACGGTGAAGCGGGCCCTGGCGGATGCCTACGCCCACCGCCGGGCGCGCAAGCGAGATTTCCGGCGGCTGTGGATCGCGCGGATCAACGCGGCCGCGAGGCCGCACGGCCTCTCCTACAGCCGTCTGATCCACGGGCTGCGCCGGGCCGGGATCGAGGTGAACCGTAAAGTCCTGGCCGATCTCGCGGTCCGGGACGCCCAGGCCTTCTCCGCGCTCGTCAAGCAGATCCAGCGGACCGAGTAGACGCCGAGCGT
>DATHLI010000092.1:0-3075 GCA_035488355.1 bacterium
GGGCCGCAGTTGATGAGGAGCTCGACCCGGCGATCCTCGATCAAACGGCGCCAGTCCGTGTACCCGGCCGGGGCGCCGTAGCGCTGGGCCGCTTCCTTGACCCGATCGGCGGACCTGCCGGACAGCGCCGCCAGCACCGGACGGGCCGGGGGCGGCCAGAAGACCGAGGCGAGACGAAGGATGGCCTGCAGATGGGCCCTGGCAACGCCATCGTAGCCGATGACGCCGATGCCGACCGGCCGCGGCGTCCCCGCCGTCACCGCAGCCCCCGAGCGAGAGTCCGGATCTCCGTCATGCGCCACCGCGTCTTCGGCGGGCGCCTTTGCACAACCTTCATGCAACCTTTGTCGCCACGCAACAGAGCCCCGGTATCTTGATGCCACCTGGTGGAGCCCGTCCGTGCACCGCCATCAGGCGGGGGGTGAGCCGGCCCGAAGGACCGCAACCTGCGTGGGCGGCCGGTGATGCCGATGTTTGCCACGAGCCAGACAATCCGTTGGAGGTGAGAACATGACGGCACAGTGGAAGAAGGTGGCTATGATCATGCTGATGGGCCTGCTCGTCGCGGGCCCGATTGCGCCTCCTCACGCGGTCGCCCAGGGGGAGGGGTACGACAGAGCGATGAGCGCCGCGCAGGCGGCTCTCGACAAGGCCGCCAAGGTCCACAACGACATGATGATGCACATGGACTCGATGATGAAGATGCCCATGAGCGCCAACGAGAAGGCCATGACGCAGCAGATGCAGCAGATGGCCGCCGCGATTCAGGACCTCGTGGAGACGAACCGGCAGCTCCTCGAGGCGATCAAGGAACTGAGGAAGCTGCAGAAGTAACCCGGCATGCGCGCGGCCGGCCCCCGCGGCGGGGCCGGCCCCCCCGCTCCACTCGACGCCCGGGACCGGTGCTTTCCCGGGCCGCCCTCCCCGTCAGCCTCCCGCGCGATCCGGCGGGGGCGGGCCCTCCTCGACGTGCACGAAGACCACCTCCCCGGTCACCTTCCCGGGAACCACGCGCCGCGCCACCTCGAGGTACTGTGCGAGCTGGGCGGAGTAGACGGCTCGGAGAGCGCCGTGCTGATCCGCGCTCACCGCGTCGGTCTTGAAGTCAATGACCGCCGTTTCGTCCGGTCCCGCTACGACCATGTCCATCGCGCCCTCGACGACCCCCTCGGGATCGGCCGCGGCGAACGGGACCTCCCGGTGGACCTGCGCGCCCGGCGCGAGACGCCTACCGGCGGCGGCCAGCGCCGCCCCGACGAGGGCGATCGCGCGCTGCTCGACCGCATCGCGCAGGCCTGCCTGCTTTGCGAAGTACGCAGCATACACCTCGGCGAGGTCGGGCCGGTCGAGGGGAATCGCCGCCAGGACGTCGTGCACCAGCGCGCCCAGCGCGCGGCCGCCCGGCTCGAATTCCAGAGCGCCCCTCGGGGACTCCGGCGTTCGCAGCGCCTCATGGTCGACGAGCCGAGACGGGTTTTTCACGGGATCGGGCGTGCCCGCCGAGCGCACCGCGGTCTCGCGCGCCTTCACCCACGCGTCGCGCTCCTGGGCCGCGGGGTCCCCGTCAGGGGCCGGGCTCTCGGGGAGCCGCATCCGGACCGGGGCCGCGTCGTCCGCAGCCCTCGGGATCCCCTCCCCGTCGACAACCAGCCAGCCCCGGTGTGCTTTGCCCCATTCCGGACGGTCCGGGAGGAAATTGTCCAGGTCTTCCTGGATGCTGCCCTTGGGGCTGCCCCTCGCGGGACGGGGAAACACCGGCAGGATCAAGGCGTCCTTCGCGCGGGTCATGGCCACGTACAGCACGCGCAGACGTTCGGCGTCGCTGCGCCGGCCCTGGTCATCCTTGAGCGCTTCGTAGTCCTGCGACTGGATCGGCCAGTCGCGGACCTTCCCCACATGCGCGGCGGCCCGCGTGCCGGCCCGCTGGATCAGCAGATGGTCGACCCGCCCGCCGGGGCCGCGGCCGAGATCGGGGATGACCACGATCGGGAACTCCAACCCCTTGGCCGCGTGAATGGACATGATCCGCACGACATCGTCGCCCTCTTCGACCGTGGGCGACTCGGCCTCGTCCACGGCCTCCTCTTCCATGTCGCGCAGCCAGTGAACGAACGCCCGAAAGGTCAGGATCCCGCTCTCTTCGAGGGCCCGCGCCAGGGTCACGACCTTCATCAAATTCGCGACCCGCTGCTCTCCCTGCGGCAGGAGCAGGAAGGTCTCCAGCACATGAGTGCGCGCCAGGACCTCCTCCACCATCCGGGGGACGCTCAGTTGGAGGCGCGCCCGATGGAGGTCGCGCAGCACCGCGTACGCCTCCGCAATGCTCTCCGGCGCGGCCGTCCCGACTGACGCCTCAGGCGCGGGGGGCGCGTCCGCGGCGCGATAATCCAGCGATCCGCCGCCAGCGGCGGCGAACTCGTAGACGTCGCGGTCCGAGCAGCCAAACAGAGGGGACCGCAGCGCTCCCCAGACGGCGACCGGATCGGTCGGATGTTCGACCGCGTGCAGCACGTTGAGCAGCCACCCGACCTCTTCGCGCCGGTAGAAGGTCCGGCTGCTCGTCACCCGGTACGGAATCTGATAGCGGGTCAGCGCTTCTTCGTAGAGTCCCACGTCGCTCATCCCGCGGAAGAGCAGCGCCACGTCGCCGAACCGGGCCGGCCGCCTGTCCGCTCCGATCTTCCAGGTCCCGCGATCGATGTGGTGCCGGAGGAACGCCGCGAGCACCTCCGCCTCGCGCCGGCGGCGGGTGGCGACGTCCGTCTCTTCGGGGTCCTGCGTCCCCGGGTAGAGCAGCATCAGAGCCGGGGCATCGTCCGACGCCCGGGTCCCGGGAGAGGGGTTCAACGCCACGTAGTCGGGCTGATACCGGCCGTCCGGAGGCCGCCGCATCCGGCCCTGGAAGATTTCGTTGACGGCGGTGAGGACCGGCGCGGCCGAGCGGAAATTGGCCGTGATGTCCTCTGCGGCTCCCGAGCGCAGCAGCACCTCCTTGGCCCGCTCGTAGGTCTCGATGTCCGCCCGCCGGAAGGCGTAGATCGACTGCTTGGGATCGCCCACGATGAACAGCTTCCC
>DATHLI010000093.1:0-2168 GCA_035488355.1 bacterium
TCGACCCGCGAGAACATCCGGGTGGAGATCTGCTCGAAATGCCATCCGTTCTACACCGGTCAGCGAAAGTACGTCGACTCCGAGGGCCGCGTCCAGAAGTTTGCGAAGAAGTACGGCATTCAGGTCTGACGCCGCCTGACGCTTCATCTCCGCCGGCCGGCCGCAGGGCCGGGCCGTCCCTCTGTCTGATGCTATAATCATCCGTGTGGGCGATTCCGAGGAGGGACGCGTGCGCCCTGAAGTGCTGACCCGTCTCGCAGCGCTGGAGGCCCGCCACGAGGAACTGACCCGTGCCCTGGCCGACCCCGCGATTTTCGGCGATCAGGGGCGGTATCAGCAGGTGGCGCGCGAACATGCCGGCCTCGCCCAGGTCGTCGCCGCCTACCGGGACTACCGGCGGGTCACCCGCGAGCTCGAGGAGGCGGAGGCGCTTTCCCGCGAAGCGGACCCTGAGCTGCGCGGGCTGGCCGCGGCCGAGAAGGCGATCCTCGCCGGCCGGCAGGCGGACCTCGCGCGGTCGATCGAGCGGATGCTGCTCCCCAAGGACCCCCGGGACGACCGGGGCGTCATCATGGAGATCCGGGCCGGGGCCGGGGGGGGCGAGGCCGCGCTGTTCGTTGGGGACCTGCTTCGGATGTATATGCGGTACGCGGAGCGCCGGGGGTGGAAATCGGAGGTGCTGTCCAGCAGCCCGACCGGCATCGGCGGGTTCAAGGAAGCCGCGATCGGCATCCAGGGGCGGGGAGCGTACAGCCGGCTCAAGTATGAGAGCGGAGTCCACCGGGTGCAGCGGGTGCCGGCGACCGAGGCCAGCGGGCGGATCCACACGTCAACCGCCACCGTGGCCGTCCTGCCGGAGGCCGAAGAGGTCGACGTGGTCATCCGGCCCGACGAGCTCAAGATCGACACCTACCGTGCGGGAGGCGCCGGGGGACAGAACGTCAACAAAGTCGAGACGGCGGTGCGGATCACACACCTGCCGACCGGTCTGGTCATCGCCTGCCAGGACGAGCGGTCCCAGCATCAGAACCGTGAGAAGGCGATGCGGATCATGAGGGCGCACCTGCTGGCGCGGGCGATCGAGCAGCAGCAGGCCGAGATGGCCCAGACGCGGCGGCGGCAGATCGGGAGCGGCGAGCGCAGCGAGAAGATCCGCACCTACAACTTCCCGCAGGACAGGGTCACCGATCACCGGATCGGCAAGACGGTGCACGCCCTTGCCACCGTGATGGACGGCGATCTCGACGACCTGATCGAGGCGCTGGAGGCGGCAAGCCAGGCGGAGAGCCTCACCGCCGCCGGCTCGTGACGCAGCCCGCGGCGACCCAAGCCTGGTCCCGCCGGGACGCGTGGCGGTGGGGCGCCGGCCGGCTCGGGGCGGCCGGCCTCGAGCCGCGCGATGCCCAGCTCGAGGCAGAGGTCCTGCTCCGTCATGCCGCGGGAGTGACGCGGGAAGAGCTGCTGGTCCGCCCGCTGGCCCTCCTGGCGCAGGAGGCCGCATCGGCCTACGCAGCGTTGATCGCGCGCCGGGCAGCCGGCATCCCGGGCGCCTACCTGGTCGGGCACCGCGAGTTCTTCGGGATCGACCTCGTCGTGGATCCCCGCGTGATGATTCCCCGCCCCGAGACCGAGCGGCTCGTGGAGCTGCTCGTGGAGGCGCTGCAGCATCGTCCGGCCCCGTTCGTCGTGGACATCGGCACCGGCAGCGGCGCCATTGCCATCGCGGTCGCCCGCAGCCTGCCTCGCGCGCGGCTGCTGGCGACGGACATCTCGACGGGGGCCTTGGAGGTGGCGCAGGTCAACGCCGCGCGCGGGGGTGTGGCCGGTCGCATCACGTGGGCTGAGGGACCGGGCCTCGAGCCGCTGGCGCGGGCGGAGCTCGAGGGGCGGGTCGACGCGGTGGCGTCCAACCCCCCGTACATCCCGACGGAGGAAATCGGCAACCTTCCGCGAGAAGTCCGGGAGGGCGAGCCGGCGATCGCGCTCGATGGGGGACCCGACGGGTTGAGCGTGCACCGTCCGATCATCAGGCGGGCGGGGCGGTACCTGGTCCCGGGCGGCATGCTCGCGCTCGAGGTCGCGGCCGTCTGGCGGCAGGCCGAGACCGTCGCGCGGCTTGTCGATGCCACGGGGATGTTTACGCCCGCCCGGATCGTCCGCGATGACGG
>DATHLI010000094.1:0-7813 GCA_035488355.1 bacterium
CACGACCGACACGGCCGCGGCGCTGCGGGCGATCGAGATCGAGGCCAGCGCGATCCTGATGGCCAAGAAGGGGGTCGACGGGGTCTACGACAAGGACCCGCGCGGGAGCACGGACGCCGTGCGGTTCGACACGCTCGACTATATGGAAATGCTGAACCGCGGCCTCAAGGTCATGGACGCCACGGCGACATCGCTCTGCATGGACAACGACATGCCGATTGTGGTCTTCGACATTACGCATCCGGGCAACCTGCGGCGGGCGGTGCGGGGGGAGGACATCGGCACCCTGGTGGGAGGGAGCGCGGGTGGTCCCGGACGCGATCAGCGACGCTAAGGTCCACATGCAGAAGGCCGTGGATGCCACGAAACGGGAGTTTGCCAGCGTGCGCACCGGCCGCGCCACCCCCGCGCTGCTGGAACGGATCACGGTCGACTACTACGGCGTGGCGACCCCGGTGAACCAGGTGGCCAGCGTCACCGTGCCCGATTCCCGGATGCTGGTCGTGCAGCCGTGGGACAAGCATCTGATCAAAGACGTCGAAAAGGCGATCCTGAAGAGCGAGCTCGGGCTCACCCCGTCGACGGACGGCACCGTGATCCGGCTCGCCATTCCGGCGCTGACGGAAGAGCGCCGGCGGGACCTGGTGAAGGTCGTCCGCAAGCATGCCGAAGAGGGCCGGGTGGCGATCCGCAACATCCGCCGCGATCATAAGGACAAGGTGGAGCAGCTGGAGAAGAGCGGGAAGGTCTCCGAAGACGACCGCCGCCGGACGGTCGATGAGCTGCAGAAGCTGACCGACCGCTTCACCAAAGAGATCGACTCGCTGCTCGCGGCGAAGGAAGCGGAGATCATGGAGGTCTGATGCCGGGTCCAGGGCATGAAGCCGATCGAAGCGAGGAGTGGAGCAAAGGTAAGCCGGAACGTCCCGCCGGTCGTCCTCCCGACGTTGTGGGGTATACATTGGAAGATGCTCAACGCGCGGCCGACGGCGCGGGATGGACGGTGGGCGCGGTCGTGGAGACCCGTCCGCCCCGCCGGATCCTCCGGGATCCCCGGCGGGTGGTCCGGCAGCGTGTGGCCGCGGACGGACGGCTGGTCTTGGTCGTGTGCGGCGAGCGCTCGGACGACGCGCGGGTGTAAGCGGCCCCCCCGGATTCGGGCGTGATGAGATGGGGAGCGCGGCCGGCCCCCTCGGTTGAGGGGGCCTCGATGCATCAGACGCCGCCCATAGGGAGCGACAGCGTGGGCAAGACCCAGGACCGCACGGTCTCCGACCTGGCGTGGCGTGAGGAGACGCTCCGCGCCGCCCTCGATCCTTCGCGGATGCCGCGGCACATTGCCGTCATCATGGATGGCAACGGCCGGTGGGCGGAGTTGCGGGGTCTCCCCCGCGTGGAAGGCCACCGCGTGGGGCGCGAAGCGCTGCGGCGCACCCTCGAGGGGGCCCGGGAGTGCCGGGTGGAGGTGCTGACCCTCTACGCGTTCAGCACCGAGAACTGGCGGAGGCCCCGCGATGAAGTCGAGGCGTTGATGACCCTCATGGTCGAGGCGGCGCAGGAGGAGGCGCTGGACCTGCAGCAGAACGGCGTGCGATTTCGGGCGTCCGGCCTGCTCGACGCGCTGCCGTCGGGCGTGCAGGCGGCCATCGCGCAGGTCGTCGCGCTCACTCAGCGCAACACGCAGATCACCCTGAACCTGGCGCTCAACTACGGCGGCCGCAGCGAGATCACCGAAGCGGCCCGGCGGCTGGCGCGGGACGTCGCGGAGGGCCGGCTCACGGTCGCGGACATCGACGAGCGCGCGCTCGAGCGCCGCCTGTTCGCGCCCGACCTGCCCGATCCGGATCTGCTGATCCGCACCGGGGGAGAGCACCGGCTCAGCAATTTCCTCCTGTGGCAGGCCGCTTACGCCGAACTCTATTTCACAGACATCCACTGGCCTGACTTTCGGAAGCTGGACCTCTTCGAGGCGATCCAGGGCTTCCAGGCCCGTACCCGGCGATTTGGCGGGGTGGATCTTGGATAGCCTGTTCCAGGCAACGGGCCTCTCCGAGCGCTCGGGCGCCTCGCGCGACCATCCGGCCCCCGGGGGGGGATCCCACGGGCTGGCGACCCGGCTGGCCACCGCCGCGATCGGGATGCCCCTGACCCTCCTGGCGGTCGTTCTTGGGACCCCCTGGCTGCTCGTCGGCACGGCCGGGCTGATCGTGATCGGCCTCAATGAGCTCTACCGGATGACCGAGCGCGCCGGGTACCGGCCGGTCCGCGCGGCCGGGATGATCGCCGGAGTGCTCTTTGCCGTCGCGGCGGCATGGCCCCAGAAGTGGGAATCTCTCATCCTGCCCGCGCTGCTCGTCTCGACGGTCGCGGCGCAACTCCCGCGCGGCCGGCCCGAACGCGTGCTGGCGAACACCGGGCTCACGGTGCTCGGCGCGCTCTACGTCGGATATTTGTTCAGCTACATCCTCAGGCTCCGGGCGCTCGCGATCGGTCCGGGACACACCGGCGGCCCGGCCCCTGCGCTGCTCGTGATCCTGGTGGTCTGGGCCGCCGACAGCGCCGCGTATTTCGTCGGCCTGGCCGCGGGCCGGCACAAGCTGCTCCCCCTGGTCAGCCCGAACAAGTCCCTGGAGGGCGCGGCCGGCGGAGTGCTGGCCGGCGTGGCCGCGGGGGTGCTGTGTGGCGTGGTGTTCCGGATGCCGCTTCCGATGACGGCCACCGTCGGTGGACTCTGCGCGGGCGCGAGCATCTTTGGAGATCTCTGGGAGTCGGCGATCAAGCGGGAGGTCGGGGTGAAAGATGCGGGCCGGATCCTCCCGGGACACGGCGGGATCCTGGACCGCTTCGACGGTCTCCTGTTCGCGATGGTCGTGGGGTACGTGACGATGCTGTGGTGGCCGAACGCGTGACGCGCCGTCTCGCCATCCTGGGTTCGACCGGCTCCGTCGGCTGCACCGCGCTCGATGTTGTCCGGCACCTCAAAGGGCGTCCCGGCGAGGTGCAGGTGGTTGCGCTGGCGGGGCACGCCAACATCCCGCGCCTCTGCGAGCAGGTGCGCGAGCACAGACCGGCGGCGGTCGCGGTCGGGACCGCGGAAGGGGCCGCCCGGCTGCGCACCGGCACCTCCGGCTGGCGCGGGGAGATCCTCGTGGGTTCGCAGGGGCTCGCCACCCTGGCGGCCGAAGCGGGCGCCGACCTGGTCCTGGTGGCCGTGGCGGGAGCGGCGGGGCTCGCCCCCACGGTGGCCGCGCTCAGCGGGGGAACGGACGTGGCCCTGGCGACCAAGGAAGCGCTGGTCGCCGGGGGAGCGCTCGTGACGGCGGCGGCGCAGAGGACCCGCGCCCGCTTGCTGCCCGTCGACAGCGAGCATTCCGCGATCTTCCAGTGCCTCGACGGCCGCGCCCGCCACGATGTCGCGCGCCTCTGGCTGACGGCATCCGGGGGCCCCTTCCTGCGCCTGCCGGCCGACGCCCTGGACACCGTCGGCCCGGCGGAGGCCCTCCGCCACCCGACATGGGCGATGGGCCCCAAGGTGACGATCGACTCGGCCACGCTCATGAACAAGGGGCTGGAGGTCATCGAGGCCCACTGGCTGTTCGGCATCGCCCCGGAGGCGATCGAGGTCGTGGTCCATCCGCAGAGCATCGTGCACTCGCTGGTCGAGTTCGTGGACGGGTCGCTCCTGGGCCAGCTCGGCCCCACGGACATGCGGGTGCCGGTGCAGTACGCGCTGACCTACCCCGAGCGTCACCCGAGCCCGGTGATGCGGCTCGACATCCGGACGATGACGGCGCTGAGCTTCGAGGCGCCGGACCTGGTCCGGTTTCCCTGCCTCGCCCTGGCGCGCGAGGCGCTGCAGCGCGGAGGGACCGCGCCGGCGGTGCTCAACGCAGCGAACGAGGTGGCGGTGCGCCTGTTCCTCGAGCAGCGGATCGGTTTCCCCGACATCGCGCGGTTGGTGCGCAGGGTGCTCGACAGCCACCGGCTGGTCCCGGCGTCTTCGTTGGACGCGGTGCTCGGGGCGGATCGGGAGGCGCGCGAGGCGGCCGAGGCGGCGGCGCAGGTCGCGTGACCGGCCGTGGGGACCAAACGGAGCGAAAAGAGGGAACAATTAGGACAATGGCCGGTGCCCACTCCGTGAGTTTGGGAGGAGCCTGAGTGTCGACAGTCGTTCTCGCCATCCTGGCGCTGGAATTGATGATTCTGGTCCACGAGCTGGGCCACCTGATCGTCGCGAAACGCGTGGGGATTATCGTGCATACCTTTGCCATCGGGTTCGGGCCGCGCCTGTGGGCCGTCACCCGAGGGGAGACGACCTACGCGCTCAACCTCCTGCCGATCGGCGGCTACGTGAACATGGCCGGGGAGGATCTCGACGCCCGGCAGCCCGAGGTGGCCCCCGATCGCTCGTTCCGGACGAAATCGGTAGGGGCGCGTCTGGCGGTCGTCTGCGCGGGCCCCGTGATGAACTTCCTGCTCGCGGTGCTGCTCCTGGGGATCGTGGCGGTGGCGTTTGGGGTTCCGATCGGGGTCAGCACCCGGGTCGGGACGCTGCTCCCCGGCTACCCCGCCGCCAAGGCCGGCCTGCGGCCGGGCGACGTCATCATCGCGATCGACGGCCGGCCGATGCGGGATGGGGAAGAGATCGTCCGCACGATTCATTCGAGCAACGGCCGGACGCTCACCCTTCTCATCGGGCGGGACGGCTCCCGGTTGGAGATCCACGTTCCCACCCAATTCGATGCGCGGCAGCGCGTCTGGTTGACGGGCTTCTCGCCGTCGGTCATCCGGGAGCATCTCGACCCGGCGCGGGCGCTGTGGTGGGGGGCCGTGACCACGGGCCGCGACATCGCCGCGTACCTGTCGGCGATCGGCGGGCTGGCGATGTCCGGCCGGTTGATCGGCGAGTTGAGCGGTCCGTACACCGCGGTCAAGGTGCTCGGCCAGGCGGCCCAATCCGGCGCCGAGACCTTCCTGTATATTACCGCGTTTTTCAGCATCATCATCGGGCTCTTTAACCTGTTCCCCCTGCCGGCGCTCGACGGGGGGAGGGCGGCCTTTCTGATCGTGGAAGGCCTGAGGAAGCGCCCGGTCGATCCCCGGCGCGAGGGGTACATCCACCTGGTCGGCCTGGCGCTGCTGTTGTGTCTGATCATCGCCCTGACCGTCCGGGACATCATCCATCCGGTTCACATTCCGCTCCCCTGACACGGACCCGCGGCGTGACCCCGTCCGCGTGCTCGGCGGAACGCTGCGGATCCATGACTGGGCGGGCGGCGTGATGTTACAATGAGAAAGCTGAACACGGCTCGGGGTGGGGGATGGATCGCACACACACGCGGCGCGTGAAGGTCGGGCAGGTCGCGATCGGCGGCGGGGCGCCGGTCTCCGTCCAGTCAATGACCACCACCGATACCCGCGATGTCGAGGCCACCGTCGCACAGATCGAGGCCCTCGAAGCGGCCGGGTGCGAAATTGTCCGCGTCGCCGTGCCGGACAAGACGGCCGCCGCGGCCCTCGGCCGGATCAAGTCCCGGATCCGGCTGCCCCTGGTCGCGGATATTCACTTTGACTACCGTCTGGCGCTGGGTGCCTTGGAAGCAGGGGTCGACAAACTGCGCCTCAACCCCGGCAACATCGGGGTCGCGGATCGAGTGCGCACCGTCGCCCGCGAAGCCAAGAGCCGGGGCGTGCCAATCCGGGTCGGGGCGAACATCGGATCCCTCTCCAAGGAGATGCTCCGCAAATACGGGGAGCCGTGCGCCGACGCCCTCGTCGAGAGCGCCCTGGACGAGATCAAGATCCTCGAGGATCTCGACTTCCACGACATCGTCATCTCCGTGAAGGCCAGCGATGTGGAGATGGCGGTCGCCGCGTACGTGAAGATCGCGGCCGCGGCCCCGTATCCGCTGCACGTCGGCATCACCGAGGCCGGGACGGTGTGGGCCGGCACGGTGAAATCCGCGGTCGGATTGGGCGCCATCCTCTCCCGGGGCCTCGGCGATACGATCCGGGTGTCGCTGGCCGCCGACCCGGTCGAGGAAGTGAAGGCCGGCTTCGAAGTGCTGAAGTCGCTCGGCCTGCGCCTCCGGGGGCCGATCCTCGTGGCCTGTCCCTCGTGCGGGCGGGCCGACGTCGACATCATCGCGCTTGCCGAGGAGGTAGAGCGCCGCCTCCAGCAGTACCCGGTCCCCGTGAAGGTGGCGGTGATGGGATGCGCCGTCAACGGACCCGGAGAGGCGCGGATGGCCGACCTGGGCGTCGCCGCCGGCAAGGGGATGGGGCTCATCTTCAGGAAGGGCAAGATCGTCGCCAGCCTCCCGGAGGAGCGACTCCTCGAGGGGTTGATGAAGGAAGTCGAAGCCGTGGTGCGCGAGAAGCAGGCGGCCAAGGCCGCGCAGTGAGCCCGTCCCCGGCAGGTTCCTCCCCTGATTCGCGTCGGTGATCTTCCCTCTCCGCGACGACATTCCATCCCGCACCTTTCCCATCGCGATGTACCTGGTGATGGGCGCGTGCGCGGCGGCGTTCTATTACACGCTGGCGCTCCCCTCGCTGGTCGAGGTGAAGCGGTTGTTTACGACGTTCGGGGTGATCCCGGCGCAGGTCACCGGGGTCGCCGTCCCCACGCCCGCGGCGTTCCCGGTCCGGCTGGGGGCGAGCCTGTTCCTGCACGGAGGCTGGACGCACCTCCTCGGCAACATGCTGTTCCTGTGGATCTTCGCGGACAACGTCGAGGACGCGATGGGGCACGGCCCGTTCCTTGTCTTCTACCTCCTCTGCGGCGTGATCGCGAACATCGTCCACGTCCTCGCCAATCCCCTGTCGACCGAGCCGGCGATCGGCGCCAGCGGCGCGATTGCGGGGGTCCTCGGCGCCTACCTGCTGCTGTACCCGGGAGCGCGGGTGCAGGTGCTCGTCTGGCTGTTGTTCGTGTTCGTAAGGTTCGTGTGGGTGCCCGCGGTGCTGTTTCTGCCGGTGTGGGTGTTCCTGCAGCTGTCCTCGGGGTTGGCGACGCTGGGGGTCCCCTCGGCGGGAGGCGTCGCCTGGTGGGCGCACGTTGGGGGGTTCGCGAGCGGCATGGCGCTGGTCCGGATCTTCGCCGCGGGGCGCAAGCGGTGACCGGCGTCCCCTCCGCGACCGGGGCAGGAAATCTTCGTCTCACCCCGAACGCCGGACCTCCGGGAATGGCAGATGGCAAGCAGAGGTTGCCCCTTACGGGGACTCCAAACCAGGATGAGGCAGACGGCAAGCAGAGGTTGCCCTAAGGTGAGAAAACGGAGGAGAACCGTATGTGCAGCATCCGCGTAGAAACCCTGTCGGGGGTGCCGGTGGGTGATTTGCAGGTCGAGATGGTGGAGCGTAAAGGGATCGGCCATCCCGACTCGATCTGCGATGCCATCATGGACCGCGTGTCGATCGAGCTCAGCAGAGAATACATGAGCCAGTTTGGGCGGATCCTCCACCACAACATCGACAAGGCCTTTCTCGTGGCGGGGGACGCCGAGGTCCGGTTCGGCGGTGGCGTGGTCCGGGAGCCGATGAAGCTCATTTTTGGCGATCGGGCGACCGATGGGCTCAACGGCCGGACGGTGCCGATTCGGGAGATCGCGATCAGGACGGCGAAGAACTGGCTGCGCGAGAACCTCCGGTTCGTGGATCCGGGCGGGCCCGACACGATGGACGGTCCGCATATGACGTACCAGTTGGAGATCAAGCCGGGGTCGGCCGAGCTCGTCGACATCTTCAGCCGGTCCACCATCGGCGCCAACGACACGTCCGCGGCGGTCGGGTACTGGCCGATGACCGAGACGGA